>NZ_JBFTPD010000067.1:0-7006 GCF_056398305.1 Rhizobium sp. 01T444 | reverse complement strand
CCGAAGGGCATCGATCCGGCAGCCGTCAATGCGCTGATCTTTGCCTCGATCCAGCATCTTGTGCTGTCGGCGGCCGCCGGCGGTCAGTGCGCGGGTCTGGTTTTGAAGAACGGCAAGGACTGGGAGAAGGCGGCCACCGCGTTGAAACGGCTGGTGCGCGGCGTCTACGGCTGAACAATCCACAGCCTCCGCCCGGCCATTAACCTTAACAATTGGTTTACGTTGCGTGACGCTGGTTAACTCGCCAGTGTGGCCCACATTAGAAATGTAACAATTGTGGACCCGAGTTCAGTGATGGGAACCAGAGCAGCCAGAACCGCGTTGCTTGTCGCGGCGATGATGTTTTTCGCCGTGCTGGCGCTGGATATCGCCGTGCCCACGCTCGTACTCTGCATCATGGCATCGTCGGTCTGGCTCGTTTCCCTTGATATGCCGGTCCTACACAAGCACGAAGGAGAGGCCGCATGAAGTGGTTTCTGATCTTCTGGGCCGGTCCGATCGTCTTCCTGGCGGGATGGTACTGGCTTTCTTATTACGATCTGAACTTCGGCATCTTCATGCTGACGCGGCAGGTCCATGACCTGACCTTCCAGATTTACGGCAAGGCGCTCGGCCTGCCGCCGCAGGAAATCCCGCCGCTCGTCGCCCGCGCGATTGCCGTCGACAGCCTCGTCGTCTTCGCCATCATGGGCTTCCGCAAGCGCCGCCAGATCGCCACCTGGTGGAAGGCGCGTCACGCTTCCGTGCCGTCGGCAGATCTCGCCAGCAAGGAAAGCCTGTCGAGCGCTCCCTGAAGGATGAAGCTTGCCGCAGCCGAATCGATCCGTTCGGCGCGTTTTGCCCGCGAAACATCCATTTCCAGCAGGGCACGTTCGGCAGCCACCGTCGATAGCCGCTCATCCCAATAAATGAAGGGAATGGCGGTCTTTTGCTCCATGTTGCGCACGAAAGCCCGCGTCGCCTGCACGCGCGGTCCTGCGGATCCATCCATATTCATCGGCAGGCCGATGACGAAGGCCGCGACCTTCTCCTTTGCTGCGAAGCTCAGCAGCGTCTCGGCGTCGTTGGTAAATTTCTCACGCTTGAGGACCGGGCGCGGCGTCGCAAAGCGGCGTCCGAGATCGGACATGGCAAGACCGATCGTCTTGGTGCCGAGATCGAGGCCGGCGATTGCCTGTCCAGGACCGAGCGTTCCGGCCAGTTCCTCGATCGTAAGCACCGTCATTGCCGTGTCATCCTCTCAAAAGAAATTGAAGTTCCCACCGCTTTTCTTTGYGGCCATATCGGCTATGTCCTTAGAGCAATTCCAGAAAAAGTGCGAAACGGTTTTCCGACCGGAATTGCTTTAGACCGTTCTGGCCCGGAAATCGCTTTTGCATCATGTAATAAAGGAGACTTTTCATGAAGATCACCTGGCTCGGCCATTCTGCTTTCCGGATAGAGACGAAAGCCGCCAAAATCCTGATCGATCCCTTCCTGACCTATAATTCGTCCTTCGTCGGCCAGGATATCAAGGAAGTGACCAGCGGCACCACCCATATCCTGCTGACCCACGGCCATGGCGACCATGTCGGCGATACCGTGGAGATCGCCAAGGAAACCGGCGCCGTCGTTCTCGCCAATGCCGATCTTGCCTCCTGGCTCGGAACCAAGGGGGTCGATAAACTCGAAATGGGCAATACCGGCGGCACCGTCCCGCTCGGCAGCTTCACCGCTACCTTCACCAATGCGCTGCATTCTTCCGCACAGACCACTGAAGACGGCGTTTCCCATTCGCTCGGTAGCGCGAACGGCCTCATGCTGCATTTCGACGACGAGCCAAGCCTCTTCCACATGGGCGACACGGATATCTTCTCCGACATGGCGCTGATCAACGAGCTGCATCAGCCGGATATCGGCATCGTGCCGATCGGCGACCGTTTCACCATGGGTGGTGCGGTGGCGGCTCTCGCCTGCCAGCGCTACTTCAATTTCAAGACAGCCATTCCCTGCCACTACGGCACCTTTCCGATCATCGACCAGACGCCGGAA
Source organism: Rhizobium sp. 01T444 (assembly GCF_056398305.1). NCBI lineage: Bacteria > Pseudomonadati > Pseudomonadota > Alphaproteobacteria > Hyphomicrobiales > Rhizobiaceae > Rhizobium > Rhizobium sp. 01T444. The sequence goes on along the minus strand of NZ_JBFTPD010000067.1, from coordinate 4,975 downwards.
AAATTCATTGCTGGTATGGAAGCGTCGAAGACGCAAGTGAAGGCGCCGAAGCCTGGCGAAAGCCTGTCGCTCTGATGCACAAGCCCCCAAATCCTGGTGGGTTTGGGGCCAGGAATTCTGCATTGCCGAAAAGGCAAACCCGTTGCACAGGACGGACATGGTCTTTATAGCGATAGGAAAATTCCTATCCGGAGAATGCCATGTCCGTCGATCTCGCCACCGTTAAGCGCGTTGCGCGCCTTGCCCGTATTGCCGTCTCGGAAGAAGAGGCAAATCGCATGGTCGGCGAATTGAATGGTATCCTCGGCTTCGTCGAGCAGCTTTCCGAAGTGAATGTCGAGGGCGTCGAGGCCATGACCTCGGTGACGCCGATGGACATGAAGAAGCGCACCGATGTCGTCAATGACGGCAATAAGGCCGCCGATATCGTTGCCAATGCGCCGATCACCGACCACAATTTCTTCCTGGTGCCGAAAGTCGTCGAATAAGGCCTTGGCCGCCTCTTTCCGACCCTGTTGCCATTTCCAGATCTGAAGCGAAAACACGATGAGCGAACTCACCAGCCTGACCATTGCCGAAGCCCGCCAGAAGCTGCGCGCCAAGGAAATCACCGCGACCGAACTGACCGAGGCCTATATCTCGGCGATCGATGCGGCCAATGGCCAGCTCAATGCCTATATCAAGGTCACGCCGGATCTCGCCCGTGTTATGGCGAAGAATTCCGACGAGCGCATCGCCTCCGGCAAGGCCGGCGATCTCGAAGGCATTCCGCTAGGCATCAAGGACCTCTTCGCTACCGTCGGCGTGCACACGCAGGCCTGCAGCCATATTCTCGATGGTTTCGAGCCGCGTTATGAATCGACCGTAACCCAGAACCTCTGGGATGACGGCGCCGTCATGCTGGGCAAGCTCAATATGGACGAATTCGCGATGGGCTCTTCCAATGAGACTTCGCATTATGGCGCAGTCATCAATCCCTGGCGCGCCGCAGGCTCCAACCAGCAACTCGTTCCGGGCGGCTCGTCTGGCGGTTCGGCTTCAGCCGTTGCCGCGCATCTCTGCGCTGGTGCTACCGCAACCGACACCGGCGGCTCGATCCGCCAGCCTGCAGCCTTCACCGGCACGGTTGGCATCAAGCCGACCTACGGTCGCTGCTCGCGTTGGGGCACGGTTGCCTTTGCCTCTTCGCTCGATCAGGCCGGCCCGATCGCCCGCGACGTCCGCGATGCTGCGATCCTGCTGAAGTCGATGGCAAGCGTCGATGCCAAGGACACCACTTCCGTCGACCTGCCGGTGCCGGACTACGAAGCCGCCATCGGCCAGTCGCTGAAGGGCATGAAGATCGGCATTCCGAACGAATATCGCGTCGATGGCATGCCCGACGAGATCGAAGCCATCTGGCAGCAGGGCATCGCCTGGCTGAAGGATGCAGGTGCGCAGATCGTCAACATCTCGCTGCCCCATACCAAATACGCCCTGCCGGCCTATTACATCGTGGCACCCGCTGAAGCCTCTTCGAACCTCGCCCGTTATGATGGCGTACGCTACGGCCTGCGCGTCGACGGCAAGGATATCGTCGATATGTACGAAAAGACGCGCGCTGCCGGCTTCGGCCAGGAGGTCAAGCGCCGCATCATGATCGGCACCTATGTGCTGTCGGCCGGCTACTACGATGCCTACTACCTGCGAGCTCAGAAGGTCCGCACGCTCATCAAGCGCGACTTCGAACTGGCCTTCGATGCCGGCGTCGACGCCATCCTGACGCCGGCCACCCCGTCGTCCGCCTTCGGCGTTGCAGACGAGAACCTCGCCGCCGATCCGGTCAAGATGTACCTGAACGACATCTTCACGGTGACGGTCAACATGGCCGGCTTGCCGGGCATCGCCGTTCCCGCCGGCCTCGACCACAAAGGCCTGCCGCTCGGCCTGCAGCTCATCGGCAAGGCCTTCGACGAGGAAACCCTCTTCAAAACCGCCCATGTCATCGAGCAGGCCGCCGGCAAGTTCACGCCAGCCAAGTGGTGGTAACGGACCTCACGATCCGAAAAATCAAAGACGCCGACCTTCAAACGGTCGGCGTTGTCGGTTTTGCCGCATGGGCAGCAAGCGATCCCTACGAAGACAGTTACCGCGATTCGGACATTATCGAGCGCGTGCGGCAGGAATTCGCGACCTTCGCCAATACGACGGCAGCCGAAATCGTTGTTGCCGAGTTGAATGGCGAAATCGTCGGCTGGGGCGCACGCGAAAATGCCCCGAACTATATTTCCGATCTGTGGGTGCATCCCGCTCATCAGGGCAAAGGCATCGGTAAGGCTCTTCTGCTCCACCTCTGCGAATTGATGAAAAGCGAAGGTTTGGACACGGCGCGGCTCGATACACACGCCAAAAACAACGGCGCGATCCGGCTTTACAAACGCTGCGGCTTCGCCATCATCTGGCACGGGATCGAGTTTTCCAAGAGCATGGGTGTTCCGCTCGAAAAGGTGCATTTGCAGAAGCAGCTGGCTCAAGATTAGCCCCGAGAGCCTGTTGCATTTGCGCAACGCACAGTCGATCGCAACTTAGCGTTTCATTTTTCCCATTGCCATAACACCACGAAATACCCTAAACACCGCCTCCCGGTCGTCAGCCGGTGTGGACGTCAACGGATGGAGTTCAAAACCTCCTCCCGTGCAGTCGGCTTTGCCGCGCTGTATACGGATGCCGCATCGGAGGTCGGAAGCGGATATAGCTCAGAGGAAGAGCGCCGGATTATCATCCGGAGGTCGCGGGTTCGAGTCCCATTCCGCACCATTGGATGGCTCAGTAGGTAGAGCGTCAGGCTTGTAACCTGAATGTCGAAGGTTCGAATCCTTCTCCAAGCGCTGGTTCGCGGCACCAGAGAAGCTGAAATTGACGGTTCGGGGACCGGAATGTCGAGGAGCGGAAAGAGGCCGAAAGGTCTCGGCCCATTCCAGAACCAGGGGCGCAAGCCAGAGTGACAGTGACGATCAAGCCGCAAGCCGGTCTGCCGAGGAGCGCGTTCCAAGGCCCGTCTGTTTGCCGCAACATCCTCTCCTGTTCTTCCGCAAACGCAGCCTGTCACCGGTTCCCGGATCAATACCGGGTGTGAATGCCTGAACTGAATGATTGAAACACAAACACAAGGAAAATTCGGTCGATGACTTAGCGAACCGAAGGAGTAACGAACATGATAGAACTTCTCTCGATGATTTTGGGACGCAGGCGCGTCCTTGTGAAGGAAAACGAACGTGTGATCGCCCTGAACAAGGGCCAGATTATCGGTGTATTCGGATCGGGTCTGCATTGGCTGCCGAACACACGCAATAGTCTGGAGATTGTCCGTCACGACCTGAACAACCCGGTATTCGTTTCGGCCTATGAGAAGGCTCTGTTCGACAAGCTCCCCGATGTCGCCAAGCAGAATCTGACCGTTTTCCGTACCGCTGCCTTCGAGGTGGCGGTAATCGAACGGGATGGCGCGATCTTCGCAGTGATGCTGCCGAACCAGAAGCTGGCAGTCTGGAAGGACGCTGGACCCTGGACAGAAAAGAGGATCGGTGTTTCTGAAAAACTGACGGTCGATCCAGAGCTCAGGCGCCGCATTCTGCAGGCCCGAAAGGTTGAGGCAGTGAGCGTGCATCTGGTCAATGAAGGGCAGGTCGGCCTGCTTTTCGTCGACGGTGTGCAGTCCGGAATGCTTTCCGCAGGCGTTCACGCTTTCTGGAATGTCGGCAAGGCTTTCCAGGTGAAGGTGATCGATCTGAAGTGGCAGACGCTCGATGTTGCTGGCCAGGAACTCCTGACCCGTGACCGCGTGACGATCCGTATTAACATCTCTGCCGAATACCGTGTCGTAGACCCGGTCAAGGCGGTGACTGTGGTGAAGGACTTTTCGGATGCGCTCTACCGCGCGCTTCAGTTCGTCTTCCGCCGCACGCTTGGCAGCCTGACACTGGATCAGATTCTCGAGCGTAAGGTGACGATCAATGCGGAGGCCGCCGAGAAGGTCCGCGAGGACATGGCGACGATTGGGATCGAGGTCTCCGGCATCGAACTCAAGGATGTGATCCTGCCGGGCGAGATGCGCGAGATCCTCAACCAGGTCGTTGCTGCTGAGAAGCAGGCCGAAGCGAACGTCATTCGCCGCCGTGAGGAAACGAACGCCACGCGTTCGCTCCTCAACACGGCGAAGGTCATGGCCGAAAACCCGGTCATGCTGCGCCTGAAGGAGCTTGAGGCTCTTGAAACCATTGCCGGCAAGGTTGGTCACCTGACCATCCACAACGGCACGGGCGGATTGATGAACGACATCATCAATCTCCGTGATTGAAGAAAGGCAGGCGCCGTCTCGGATTTCGAGGCGGCGCCTGTTATAGAGGGAGGTCTTTGCGAGGAGGGCCTCATGCCGAAACAGGATCTTGCGCGGTTGATCGGGGCCTTTGATCGCCTCGCCGCCAGTGGCTTTAAATTGGGCGCAGAGTGGGAGGCGGTTCACGAAATCTGCCAGAACCACGAGGGTGAACAGGTTTTCGACTGGGGCCATGCCCTTTGCCACCGCGTCGAAGGCGACGATTGGAACGCCGGTTATTGGTATCGCCGCGCCGGCAAGACGATTGGAGCAGGCACGATTGCCGAAGAATGGGCGGCGATGCGCCCGGAGCTTTCTGAAAAGCTCTGAAACGTTCCTGGCCGCACGACGACGGCGCCGCGCGGCCAGGCTTTGTCAGACCTATCTGTTATCGAGCTGCGATCTGACGAGCTTCAGTCCTCTTTCGGTGATCCGGTAGGGCTGGCCGGCGGAAGATTTGATTGCCTTCAGCCGTTTCAGCTTGCGGAAAAGCTCCATGCCGAAGCCGGGATAGACCCAGCCGTCGCGGGTGAAGCAACTTACCGTTTCGATCTTTTTATTGTCGTCTCGGGTGATTTCGATACGGCCGCCCTGGGCCATAAGGTGCAGGATGCGCTGTTC
>NZ_JBFTPD010000066.1:0-9284 GCF_056398305.1 Rhizobium sp. 01T444 | reverse complement strand
CCCTTAATGGCGACGACCTTTCCGGACATGTGGGAACAGATTCCGCGGATGTTCGGAAGCGGTCGCTTCATTTTCTGCCCAGTCAACTGAATAGAACGGGTACTCACCGCGGGCGGGGGCCGAGCGTGTAGCTCATCAGCAGTGCGATAACGAGCAGCACGCCTTGGACGAAGCTTTGCGCGTAGTACGGAAAATTGAACATCGTCAGGCCGTTGATCAGCGTGGTAACGAAGATCGCGCCGATCAGAGTGCCGAAGGCGTTCAGCTTGTTGGCGCCCAGCACGGCATAGCCAACGAGGGCCGCCGAAACTGCCTGCAGCAGGTACGCGTCACCCACATTGACGTCGCCGCGATTGGAACGTGCCGCTAGCATCACGCCTGCGATCGCCGCCACCCCGCCGGAAATCAGGTACGCGGCCATGCGATACCGCGCCACCCGGATACCGGCGGCCGCAGCCGCGATCGGATTGCCGCCGACGGCGTAGAATGCTCGGCCCCAGCGCGTGTAGTTGAGCAGCACGATGACAACGACGAAATGAAGCCGGCCACCAAGACCGAGGCTGGTACACCGAACAGCTTTCGCCCCCGAGCCAGCCGAAGATCGGCGAGAACTTGCCCTGCGTAACCTGGCCGTTGAACGACATTCCTTCCGCGATTGACTGGCCGGAGACGCCAAGCAGCGTCAGCCCGTTGACGAGGAAGAGACTAGACAGCGTCGCCACAAGGTCAGGGATGCGGGCGTAGACGATCAGGAACATGTTGAGCAGCCCGACCGCCCCGCCCGCCGCCACCGCGATCAGGATGGCGGGCAGGCCGCCGAGTTCGCTGATGACTATGGCTGCGGTGGCGGCCATCACGGCGAGGGACATCGAGGCTCCAACCGACAGATCAAATCCGCCGACCGTCATCGACACCGTGGCGCCAAGCCCGATGACGGCGACGATGGAGGCCGCCTGCAGGATGAACATCGCGTTGGCGAAGGTGCGGAAGAACGGCTGCTGCCAGGAGAAGAACACGATCATAAGGACAAGCACTGCCAGCAGCCCGTAGCGATAGACAAAAGCCTTCACCTGTACCGCGCCGCGAGGGGCCAGATGGTCGTCCGCCGGCTGCTTGACTGAGTTCTGGATTGTCATTGGACCTTGCTCCCGATTGTGCTCTCTTCGTGTGAACCACCGACTCGGCTCATGATGTCGGAAAGTTCCTCCGAACTCAGCGCGTCCGCCATCACCTCGCGCACGATCACCCCTTCGACCATGATCAGCACTCGGTCCGCCACCTCGACCACCTCCTGCGGATCGGACGACGAGACGACGACAGAGCCATGGGCCGAGAAGGTACGGAGCGCCTCGGAGATTAGGCCGCGCGCGCCGATGTCGATAACCCGAAACGGCTCATCGAGGATGAGGACGGACCAGTCGTGCTCGAGCCATCGTCCTACCAGCAGCTTCTGCGGGTTGCCGCCAGACAGCGCCTCGATAGGGGCTTCGAAACCGGGACACTTGACACCGTAGTCGCGGATAACATCGCGAGTGAAAGCGATTTCCTTGCGTCGAACCATGAAGCCGTATCGGCTGAAGAAGTCCATGGCGCCGATCGAGCAATGCTTGACCAAGCTCTCGCCTGGAAAAATCGACTGCTTCGCCCTCTCCTCTCGAACCATCGCGACGCCCCTCGACATCGCATCCATGGCGTCACGCGGCTGGAAGGGCCTACCACCGAGCATCATCTGGCCAGACACCAGCGGCCTTGCGCCGTAGATCTGCTCCAGGAGCTCGGTCTTGCCCGCGCCGACCAGACCGGTGATGCCGACGACCTCGCCCTTACGCAGCGACAGGTCCATGGGCGCAAAATCTGGGTTAACGCGTAGGCCGTTGCCTACAAAGACCGGCTTCTCCTGAGAGCGGCGGATCGTGTGCTTCGTCGACAGGATGAGGTCGCCGAGGATCGACGTGGCAATCGTGTTGGTGTCGACCGGCGAATGGTGATCGGAAACGATCTCGCCGTTGCGCAGAACGATCGCGCGGTCGCAGAGCTGTTTGATCTCGCTCATGCGATGCGAGACATATAGCACGGCGATACCGCACCTTTTTAGGTCGGCGGCTGCCGCGAACAACTTTTCGGCCTCGCGCGCAGACAGCGTCGAGGTAGGCTCATCAAGGATCACAGCTTCGGACGCTTCACGAGCGCGCGCGATGGCTACCTCCTGGCGACCGCTGGCTGAAAGCTCCTCGACCTGCGCAGACAACGGCAGCTTGATACCGAGCTCTTGCTCGACCTCTCGCGCCCGGTTCATGAGGCTTCGGCGATTGAGGAAGAACGGCGCGTCAGTGGTCGAAAGGTCGTCGAGCAGCAGGTTCTCGGCCACTGTCATGCCAAACACCACCGCGTCATCGATGTTCTGGTGCACGGTGGCTATCCCGCAGTCGCGGGCGTCGATCGGCGAGCATATCTCGGTGGGCTTGCCCTCGATCAGGATCTCGCCTGAACTGCGCAGGAAATTGCCGGACAGCACCTTGATCAGGGTGGACTTGCCGGCGCCGTTGGCGCCGAGCAGCCCGAGCGTCTCACCCGGCATGATCGAAAAGCTCACGCCTTTCAGCGCCTGGGTCGCGCCGAACCGCTTGGTGATGTTGCGGAACTCGACGAGCGCGCCCGCGGGCTGCGCTGCAGGCTTTACGGCAGCGCGACCTTCCTGCGAGGCCTCGATCATTGCACCTTGTCCATCCAGGGGGCCTTTGCCACCTCTGGGGTCGGCTCCAAACAAAATCGGCGGTCCTGGCATGGTTATTCCTTTACTGTTCTGTTTCTGGGCGCACGAAAGCACCGCTTGGGGAGGCGTCGAACCGTGGCGTTGGTTGCGGTTGGACGCCTCTAAAAACCTCCTCTTTTTGCGGCATTCGTGATTCACTCCGGCTGTGTGATTTGCATGGAGCGGATGATGCGTGGACAGCCGGGGTTCTGGGATGTGGACGAACGTTATCAGCGGTTGAGTGCGGTCGGTGACCCGCTGGAAAGGCTCAACGCGATCATTCCATGGCCGGTATTCGAGAAGCCGTTGGCGAAGGCCGTGAAGCGGTCTGACGGAGCCAAGGGCGGACGTCCTGCTTTCCCGTCGGTGCTGATGTTCAAAATATTAGTTTTGCAGGCGCTCTATAACCTCTCCGACGACCAGGCCGAGTTCGTGATCCAGGACCGGAGCCCACGGAAACGCCGACATCAGCCGCGACGAAGCAGCATGCCATTGCTATTCCCATGTTCGGTTACAAGAACCATGCGGGCATCGACCGGGCGCACGGCTTCATCCGGGGATGGACGGTGACAAGTGCGAGCGCCCATGACGGTGCACAACTCAGGAACGTCGTCACCAAGGACAACACAGCCTCGATGGTTTGGGCCGACAGCGCCTATCGCTCGAAGACCAATGAGGAATGGCTGCAGGACAACGGACTGAAGTCTGACATCCATCAGAGGAATGTCGGAGGCGATGTCACGCGCCAATGGCCGTCGCTCGAAAGTGCGCTCCGCCGTCGAGCATGTCTTCGCCAGGCAAAAGGACAAGATGAAGCTGTTCATCCAAACCATTGGCATCAGCAGGGCCAAGGTGAAGATCGGCATGGCCAATATCGCCTACAACATGCTCCGTTATGTCTGGCTAACCGGAAAACCGCAGGCCGCGTGACGCACGGTGGCCGAAAGGCCGAAATGCTTGCCACTGACGCGGCAATCAAAATCCAATGCGAACGGTTTCGTCGCCAAATTCACCTGGAAGGCCGCTCCACAAACCCATCAACTCAAAAGCAGCCGGTAAATAGAGGTGTCCGGTTGTTGAAGGCGCTGAGAAAGTCCAGGCGGCTCAATCCCGTGGGACGAGCCGCCTGGTCCCCTTGGGAGGGCTATTTCATGCTGTCCATCCAGCGCGCACTGAGAAGCTGCGGAGTCTTCAGGCCGGGGAACTTCGCTGCCAGCTGCTCCATGTTCTGGATCCCATCCTTAAGCAGGGCAGCCTGCGTAACGATGGTCGGCGGCACGCTGAGTGTATCGCCTTCCAGTTGGCCGACAGCCTTCATCGTCGCAGCCCGCAGTACCACCGCGCCTACGTTGGCGGGATCAGTGGTAATTTTCTGACTGCCGGATGGCCTATCTCTGCCTGTGTGCTACTCCCGCTTCAGTCTCCGCATATCCAATACCATACTGTCGGGTGCCTCGGTCATCATTGTTGGGAATGAATGAGTTGACTTTTTTTAAACTCACCCTGCTTCTCCCTCTGCAACGATGACGTCGAGCGGTTCTGGACGCAGAAAACGCCTAACAATATTGGTGGTCAGCCGCGCGACGTTGTTGTCGTAATTATTGTGAGAAAGGGAGGCGGTGTAGGAAATCGAACCGACCGCAAATAGTGCGCCGCCTCCGACGAGAGGACTAAGGATAATGTCTGAGCGGATCGCCGGGTTTTCGGTGCCTCCAATTCCCGGAACCGTTTCGTAAATTTCCTCTGAAGCGAGCAAATACGCGTCCGAAAACGGACCAGACGTTGCAAGCAGCAAGGTGCCTGGGGGGGTTCCGAGGACGGGTTGGTAACAATCGATCTCTGTGCCAGCTGCACCGCCGCCCATTATGCCGAAGTCGCCAATACGCTCGTCGGGAGCGATGCCCTTGAACGCGAACGCCGCGACTGGATCATGGCTGTCTTCCAGACGTTCGTAGTAAGTGCTGCGATCCATGCCCTGGGCCGTAAATCCAACACCAAGCAGGCGTTGGGGTGGCAGTCCCTTGTTGCGCCAAAGGCCTGCGCTTTCACCCGATGTGGTATGGCGCCTTTCGCCGAATGCGGACTGGTGCGGGCGGGTACCGCCATCAGAGCGCCTGAGTTCCATGATCGAGCGGTCTTCCGGATCGAACGACACCGTCGCGAAGAAGCCGTTACCGCCCAAGTACATAAGCCGACCGCCGTGACGCGTGAATTCGTCGATCGCCAAGATCTCGTTGCGCGACACGTATTCGGGATGGCTGCCGGTAATCAGAACCTTGTAATCTTTTAGCAGGTCATACCCTTCAAGATCGAGATCTTCATCGGTGATGGGGTCATAACCGAGATCCAGGGCTTCCAACCAATGGGCAATGCAGAGGTCCGCAGGCAGCCCCCACACGCCATCCGCTTGAGGCCAACCGCGATGCTTCGGCTGAAGTGTCAGAATCGGATGATGAAGGCCGCTGAAGACGACGCCACTGCCATCATTGTGAACTTCGTAGCAGCAACGCCCGAATTCCGGATGATCCTGTAAAATCAAGTCTATGGGATTGACTACGGGCGTGTGGCCGACAAGTGCCTCGGCACCGTTCGCCTCGAATGGAATCCGGTCATTTGCGTAAGCGAGATAGGTCGCGGTCGAGAAAAGGATAGCTATTTGGGCTTTCTTTTCGCCTGCACGCACGAAGAAAGGAACGTAATATTCCGCAGATCCGCTCGTCAGTTTCGCAGCATACACGCCACTCCGACAATCTTTCGGAATCTCGAGCGTGAATGCAACCGGCCAATTTGCATCGGTGATGTCATCATCATGAAAATGGATGGCATCATACTCATCCGGCGCCAAGCGGAAGTCGTCTACCAGACCCGTAAACCGATGCCCCGTCACACCGCGCAGTGGGTTGTTGTAGCAGCGCCCATGAAGCTTATTGGACGATTCATCAACAACCTCTTGAAGCAAAAGATTGTCGGCACGCGTGCTGCGTCCCAAATGCCAGGCTGCGACCACGTCGTTAGAGTCGCTGCGCGAAATCTTGATCCCGCCAATTTTCCCGTTGAAGACACTTGCAGCCAGAACGCGGTCATCCTCGCGCCGAGCCAGCGCCCCGATCCTGAACGGAAACTCGCTCGCAGACCACTTGCCCGAAATCGAGGCGGACTGTGATTGCGCCACAAGTCCCGTAGCCTGACTCGAGCATTGGTTCATGATGTTCGAAATGGGCGTCTGGTCAAGGTAGACCTTCCCCTCAATGGCTACGATCCGAACCGTCAGCCGATACCACTGGTTCGCTTCAAGGCCTGTCGAGAGCGAGAGCCTTTTGGTGCTTGTGCCGTCGTTCCACACGAAGCCCGGTTTGCCGTCGTCCAAAATAAGCGCGTAACCAGTTTGTGTCGCCTCTGACCAGTTGCCAAGAATAGCCTGATGAGTGGCTCCACTGCCAAAGGAGTTCTGCGTAACCTGGTATGCCCCAAAGTTTCCGGAACGAGTTCCCTTGGGCAGGGTCGGGAACACGTGCGCCTCGATCACAAACCCGTCTGGAGTGCTCAGAATTCCATTCTCGTCGTTGACTTCCATGTATGAGCCGGGCTGGCAGGAATACCGCTTGCCTTCATAGCTGCCGTTGATTTCGGAAACACATCCCGTTTCAAGGAAACCTGGACCGGCTGAGCCCGTAAAGGCATGTCCAAGTCGGACAAGGTTTGCATCGTACCTGTCCAGGTTTTCGCAGCTGACGTGAAAGGAGATAGTCTCGCCTGGCCGTGCAGCGAACCGGTCGGAATAACCGAAGATTTGTTGTGAACTGTGTGTCATGCCTCAGTGCCTTTTTCTTCTTTGCTCGCGGCATCGCTGGTGTCGGAGATCGCGAAGAAGGCGTCTCTACGCATCGAAAAAATTGCTCGCATAGCGTCTTCATAGCTGCTGAAAGTTTCGGGCAAGGTAGAAAGGTTTCCGGGCGCGCCTACTTCGATCCTTCCGATTCCCCAAGGACCGTTCGCGCCTAGCGAGACAACGACCTCTTTACCGGCGACGCTAGCATTTCCGAACGCGCGAACCACTCTAGCGGTACTGTCTTCGTGCGGCCCTAGCGGTGATTTGTTGTACGCGGCAAAAACCTCGTCAGTGAAGATTTCGCGAAGACGAGCGTGGTAACGGCGATGGAATATCCCGCTAAGTTCATTCACCCGGTGCTCACTAGTGCGCATCGTCATACCTCACCAAAACAAAAAATGAAAATACGATTGCTGACGTCGTGTTTGATAAGCATCGGTCCCATGAGTATTTCTTCCTATTCCAAAAAGTGCGGCGGACGGACGACAGATGTTAACCTCGGGTTTTGAGCGGGACGACTATCATCTCGCTCAATTTAGGGGCGCGGTGCACAAGCGTATATCATCACAATGAACAGCGATTTTTCTGAGGATGCACAGGCCATCGGCTGGCATTCCAGAACTTTGATGGCGACCTACATGGGCGAACGGTCAGGTAGAGCGGATGAACCGCACGATCAAGGACGCGACCGTCAATCGCTTCCGCTACGACAGCCACGATCAACTGCGGCGGCACCTTCGAAATTTGTTGATGCCCACAACTTCTGCCAGCCCCAAGACCCTCAAAGGCCTCACGCCACACGAGATTATCTGCCAGCGGTGGACTTCAGAGCCGGATCGATTCATCATCGAACCCATCCATGAAATGCCGGGACTGAACATCCAGCTCTAACGCACCACCCAAAGCAGACACGGAAGCTACGTTTCTCACCGGCTGAACTGGCAGTAGTTGTCATGATAGTCGAGCCGATTCTCAAGTCCAAGTACTTTGCGCTACTCCAGCGGCACCTATGGCGGCATGTGGGCCGAGCTCGGCGCGATGACCGCTTTCGCCTGCTACAGGCTCGAAGACGTCAGGACTGTCGGCTACGAAGTGCTGGTCAACCGGCCGAAGACCGCTGCCTATCGCGCGCCGTCGGCGCCGGTGGCCGCCTTCGCGGTGGAAAGCGCGGTCGACGAACTTGCCAAGAAGGTCGGAATGGACCCTGTCGAGCGCCGGACCAGGACGCTGCGCAGGAACGCACCAGATCGTTCCACGGCCCGATCGGCATCGGCCCGCGGCTCGAAGCGGCGAAGGACCGTCCGCACATGAACCCTCTGCTCGACAAGAACCAGGGCCGTGGCATGGCTTGCGGCTTCTGGTTCAACTTCGGCGGCCAACCCTGCACGGCCCTCAACATCGGCATGGACGTCTCGGTCTCGCTTGCCATCGGAATTGTGGATGTCGGCGGCTCGCGCGCCTCACTGTCGCTGGTGGCGGGGGAAGAACTCGGCATCGCTTACGAGCAGGTCAAGGCGGTGGTCGCCGATACGTCCAGCCTCGGCTACAACGACATGACGGATGGCAGCCGGGCACCTTCTCGTCCTCCATGGCGACGATCTCGGCTGCCGGGAATGCGATCAAGGTTCCTGCGGGAACGTGCTGCGCAGATGTGGGACATTTCCGCCGACGACTTAGTCTGGGAAAAGGGCCACGCCATTGCCAAGGGCGATAAGCATGGCAATCTCGGGCGGCTTTCGATGAAGGAGATCGCCGCCGCATCGGGGAAAATCGGCGGACCAATCGCCGGTCACAGCGATCTCGTCGCCGACGGCGCGGGCGTCTCCTTCGCCACCCATATCTGCTATATCGAGGTCGATCCTGGCACCGGCGCCACCAAAGTGCTGCGCTACACCGTCGTTCAGGACGCCGGCACGGCGGTGCACCCGAGCTATGTAGAGGGACAGTACCAGGGCGGGGCCGCGCAAGGCATTGGCTGGGCGTTCAACGAGGAGTATATCTATGCAAGGACGAACGGCTTCAGAACTCCGGCTTCCTCGACTGCCGCATCCCGGTCTGCTTGGGCCTACCGATGATCGGCAAACATATCCTCGAGATCCCCAACCCCAACCACCCTTACGGGGTGGGCAGCGTCGGCGAGACGTCGATCGTGCCGCCGCTGGCGTGCGGATGACACACATTCCGATGTCGCCGGCACGCATCCTGGCGGCGATCGAGGCGGAACGGTCAATCTGATGGTCGAAGTGACGCTGTGGGGATCGCTTGGCACGGCCGCCGGAGGCAGGAACAAGATCGAGGCCAAGGATATAAGGGAGCTGCTCAGGAAGCTAGCTGAACAGTATCCCGGTCTCGAGCCCTGGATCGACCGCGGCATCGCCGTTGCCATCGACGGAAAGATCTATCCACCTTGGCGCCGGCGGGGGCGAACCCCCTCCGCGAGCGTCCGCCCGATCCCCTGCCCGGCTCCCTTAATGGCGACGACCTTTCCGGACATGTGGGAACAGATTCCGCGGATGTTCGGAAGCGGTCGCTTCATTTTCTGCCCAGTCAACTGAATAGAACGGGTACTCACCGCGGGCGGGGGCCGAGCGTGTAGCTCATCAGCAGTGCGATAACGAGCAGCACGCCTTGGACGAAGCTTTGCGCGTAGTACGGAAAATTGAACATCGTCAGGCCGTTGATCAGCGTGGTAACGAAAACGAA
>NZ_JBFTPD010000065.1:0-11465 GCF_056398305.1 Rhizobium sp. 01T444 | reverse complement strand
CCCAGCTCGTGCAGGCGTGAAGCAGCTTCTCGTTGAGCGGCCCGATCTTCGCGATAGCCGTCCTGATCTTTGTCAGCGCCTGCGCGTCCATGTTTTCGATGACGCGGCTGAAGATCGCTTCCTTGTCCTTAAACTGGAGATAAAGAGCCGGGCGAGACATCCCGGCCGCCTTGGCGATATCGCCCATGGTCGTACGAGCGAAACCGTAACGCACGAAAACCGACTCCGCCGCGCAGAGGATATAGTCTTTTTTGTCAGCTCTGGCATCCATGCCTTAACTTGACATTCTGACAAAATTTGTCAACTAATGACATATTGACGAAAAATGTCACGAGGTAAAAGTATGCAGGATGTCGAGTTGCCCGAGCATGTTTTGAACGAGGCGGTGGCGCGGGTGGGAGATGGTCCCGTGGTCATGGTGAACCTCCTGACCTTCAGGGAGAGCCCGCTCTACCCGGACGGCTTTGCAGATAGAAAGCCGTCCGCCCGTGCCGCTTATTACGAGGGTTACGCCGGTGCCTTCGGCCAAATCGCAACGCGCTTGGGTATCGCCTATGAGCTGGTTCATGCCGGGCGCCAGCTTCTGACGCTGGTGCCGCTCGAACCGGAAAGCTGGGACGACATCGTCATCGTTCGCTATCGGAGCCTTTCGGATCTGCGCCGGATCACCGAAACCGAGGATTATGCGCGCCACGCCGCGCCTCATCGTCTGGCAGCCATCGCGGCCTGGCGGTTCATCGCGACCCGTTCGTGAATTGCAGCTGTCTGCGGGCTGGTCCAAGCGGCAATTTCCGCGCTATTGGTGCGTCACGGCTTGTCGACGACATGCGATCCTGGACGGGCGCCATGACATGAAAGGCTGCGCATGGATTGGAACGACCTTCGTTATTTTCTGACTGTTGCGCGCACCGCGAGCCTCACCCAGACCGCGTCGGAACTCAAGGTCAGCCAATCCACGGTTAGCCGACGCATCGTCGAGCTTGAGGAAAATCTTGGTATAGCGCTCTTTCAGCGCCACCAGACCGGCTATTTCCTGACGGATGAGGGGAGGGAGGTGCTTCGCCACGCCGAGCGGGTCGAGGACAGCATCCTGGCGCTGGAGCGCGGCGCAGCCGGCCTCGACAAGGATCCAAGCGGCGTCGTGCGGCTTGCAACATCGGAAAATCTGGCGACCGATTTGATTATCCCCGCACTTCCGGCCTTTCGCGACCGTTATCCCCGCATTTGCCTCGAGATCATCACCAGCACGGTCGCCGCCGAACTCGGTCGGCGCGAAGCGGATATCGCGCTGCGCGTCGTTCGGCCGACGCGGGGCAATCTGACGGTCAGGAGTGTCGGCCATATGACCTATTCGGTCTATGGCAGCCGGGATTATCTCGACCGCCATCCCTATATCGAGGGAGAACCACTCGGCGGCCGCCATTTCATCACCTGGGACGACAGCCATGCCTTCATGCCGGCCGCGGCCTGGCTGAAGCGGGAGCATCCCGGTTGCAAGATCGCCCTCGTCACCAGCAGCCTGCCCTCGCAAATCGTTGCCGTGCGGGCCGGTCTGGGTCTGGCCGTCATCCCCGACTTCCTGGCCGTTGGAGACGATCTCGTTCCGGTCGTTCCGTCGGAGCGGATGTTCAGCAACAAGGTCTGGCTGGTCACCCATGCCGATCTTGTGGCATCGGCGCGCGTGAGAGCGGTTGGGGATTTTCTGGCCGATCGGGTGATGCGCACCAATCTCGATCTCTCCAGACGCGCCCCCGCCGGCTGAGAGCCAGCCACGACGGCGGCGTGCCCGTATTGTCTGCATCAATCGGGCTGGAAGGCTTTCCAGAGCCCGTAGGAATCCTCGATGAAATTATAGGCGCTGACCTTCCCGTCGCGCACGGAGCAGATCGCCGCGAAGTCGCTCGCGAAGATCTTGCCCGTGCTGAGGATGCGATGCCGGAAATAGCCCGTCACGACGGCCGTATCGCCATTCTCGAAAATCCGCTCCA
Source organism: Rhizobium sp. 01T444 (assembly GCF_056398305.1). Lineage (NCBI taxonomy): Bacteria > Pseudomonadati > Pseudomonadota > Alphaproteobacteria > Hyphomicrobiales > Rhizobiaceae > Rhizobium > Rhizobium sp. 01T444. The sequence goes on along the minus strand of NZ_JBFTPD010000065.1, from coordinate 9,477 downwards.
CGTGAAAATCGAGCGGCTCGAAATGATCGGGGAAGAGCGCCATCCAGGCGCGCACTGCATCCTTCCCTTGGCGGATGCCGATCGTGGGAACGTCGGGCGCCCCCTGCACCTTCCAAACAACGTCGTCGGTCAGGCACTCGAGCGTCTTGTCCACATCTTTGCGGAAGAACGTATCGAGATAATGCTGGACGACTTGTCCGGCCGTCCTCTCCATTCCGTCTGTCATCTTGAAATCTCCGGGCCGCGTGGCGGCGTTTTAAGTTTCGAAATCAGCGATGGCCGCCGGCAAAGACGAAGAATTCGCCGGTCGTCCAGCTCGATTCGTCGGAGGCGAGGAAGATTGCCGCCGGCGTCACGTCGTCGGCCGTGCCCAGCCGTTTGAGCGGCGTCCTGGCCGTCACCGCCGGGCCGAAGTCCGTCTTCAGGAAGCCGCCGGCCTGGACGCCTTCGGTGTCAACCACACCAGGCTTGATCGCATTGACGCGGATCCTGCGGGGCGCGAGCTCGTTGGACAGCGCCCGCGTCAATCCATCGATCGCGCCCTTGCTGGCCGTGTAGACGGATGCGTTTTCCGGGCCGAAGATCGTGACCGTCGAAGACATGTTCACGATGCTACCGCCCTCCGGCATGTATTTCACGACCTCCTTCACGGCGAGCAGATAGCCGAAGACGTTCAGCTCCATATGCCGGCGGAAAAGCTCGATGGAGAGGTTTTCGAGCGGCTGGAAGTCGTAGACGCCGGCATTGTTGACGAGCACGTCGACGCGGCCATAAGTGCGGTTCGCCTCGGCAAAGAGCGCCTCCACCTGTGCCGGATCGCTCATGTCTCCCTTGACGGCAATAGCCTGGCCGCTTTTCGCCTCGATGTCCGCCACCACATGGTCGGCGGCATCCTTGCTGGCGGCGTAATTGACCACCACCGAGGCACCCTCAGCGGCAAAGCCTCTTGCAATCGCTGCGCCGAGGCCCTTGGAGGCGCCGGTAACGACGGCGACCTTCCCTTTCAATCGATCTGTCATAATCCCTGTCCTCTTGGCTTGGTTGTGGCTAATCGGGGCCTTCCCGCCTGTCGATCAGGAGGTCTGGGACGTCTTGCCGGCCCAGAGATCGACGGCGCCCATTCGGTCCGCGCCCTGCGTGGCCAGCATCCAGCCCGGATATTCCGGCGGCAGCTCGCTGACGGCGTCGAGCTTGGCGATCTCGTCTTCGGTGAGTTCGATGTCCACCGCGGCGATATTGTCCTCGAGCTGGCTCAGCCGCTTCGCGCCGACGATGATGGAGGTCACGACGGGCTTGGAAAGAAGCCAGGCAAGCGCGATGCGGGCCGGGCTGCAGCCATGGGTTTCCGCAATCGGCTTCAGCACGTCGATCACGTTCCAGGCGCGCTCCTTGTCGACAACAGGGAAATCGAAGGAGGAGCGGCGCGAACCCTCGGGCGACTGGTTTTCCCGGCTGAACTTGCCAGACAGTAGGCCGCCGGCAAGCGGGCTCCAGACGAGGAGGCCCATTTTCTCGGCTTCGAGAAGCGGGCGCAATTCGCGCTCCAAATCGCGTCCGGCGACCGAGTAATAGGCCTGCAGCGTCGTGAAACGCTCCAGATTGAGGCGGGCGGAAACACCCAGCGCGGTCGCAATGCGCCAGGCTTGCCAGTTGGACACGCCGAGATAGCGGACCTTGCCCTGGCGTACCAGATCGTCCAGCGCCCGCAAGGTTTCCTCGACTGGCGTCAGGATATCGGTGGCGTGGACCTGATAGAGATCGATATGATCGGTCTGGAGCCGCTTGAGGCTGGCGTCTACGGCATCCATGATGTGGGCGCGCGACGCGCCGACATCGTTTCGGCCCGGTCCCATGCGGCTATAGACCTTGGTGGCCAGCACGATCTCGTTTCTGGGAATGCCGAGATTCTTGAATGACTGGCCGAGCGTGCGCTCGCTGGCGCCGGCAGAATAGACATCGGCAGTGTCGAAGAAGTTGATGCCGGCATCGATGCTGGCCTTGACCAGTTCGTCGGCACCGCTCTGGCCGACATCGCCGATATGCTCGTAGATGCCGGTGCCGTCGCTAAACGTCATGGTGCCCAGGCAAAGCTGCGAGACCAGAAGACCGGTATTGCCGAGTGGCTTGTACTTCATTTTACTCTCCTTGAGACGCGTCAATCCGTTCGGACCGGATGGTCCGTTCCACGTCGGTGGTGATTGATGGGGGTGTAGAGCTGCCTAAGCGCTCGTCGCGATCAGGCGGCGTCGCTTCTGTCGGGCGCGCCGAATATCTCGTTGATGTGCAGCGAGTGCGTGAATTCCTTGCCGCTTGCGATCTTCCCGTCCCGGAAGCGCAGAAGGAAATGATAATTGTTCCGGTAGTGCCGGCCATCCTTCATCGGCAGATCGCCCTTGGCGACGATCGCCAATCTATCGCTCTCGCCGGTGATTTCGTGATAATCCATCTTGAGCGGGCCGGAGGCGTTCTCCAGAAGAAGCTTGGGCAGGTTTGCGAGATAGGATGTCTTGGCGTGCAAACCGGAAAACCTGTTTCCGGGCATGATCCACCAAGTCATATCCTCAGTGCTGAGCTTCGACATCGTGTCGGTATCGCCTCGTCCAAGTGCCTCCAGAAAGGCCTTGGCAACGTCCTCTTGCTGCTTTCTATCCATGGCATATCTCCTTCCTAGCCATTGGTCGTGACCTCACACCACCTGACTTAGGCGCTCGCGTTGCGAAAAAAACGGCAAAAAATGCTCAACGGTTTTCTATATTTGGAAAACGGACCCGGTGATACCAGACGTGGCCGGCGAAAAGGTCCAGAGACGGAATGTCACGCTGAGCTGGCGAACAGTCCTATTTAATGACGCTGAAGGATGGAAACGGACGCACCCTTGATGGCGGCAAGACATACAGGCTGAAGGTTCCTGCTAACGCTCCGGTCAGCCAGTACTGGTCGGCGACCGTCTACGACCGTCAAACCCATACGCTCATCAGGAACATGACCCGTGCCGGCCGGTCCTCGCAAAGCCCCGGTCTGGAGAAGAACCCTGACGGCTCCGTCGATATCTGGTTCGGCCCGAAGGCGCCACGGATCGGGAGCTCGAATTGGGTTCCGACCGTTCCCAAGCAAAAGTTCGAAGTCCTGTTTCGTTTCTACGGGCCACAGAAGCCGCTGTTCGACAAGTCCTGGGTGCTGCCCGACCTCGAGCGTGTCGATGAACAGTAGAGGAGGGAGGCAAATGATCATCAATCGCAGAGAAACGCTCTCGATCATTGCGGGCACCGCCCCAGCGGCGCTGGGCTTGTTCGCCGGTTCCGGATCCGCCAACGCTCAGACGACATCGACGACGGCATCAGGAACGCCGGCGTCTACTGGGTTACAGAAGATCGACAGCCGCATCGGCGTTCTCGAGTTCACTCACGACTTCGAGAACGGCTATCCGACCGACGCCACGATAGATAAGCTCTATGACGAACGCGACTTCCAGCGTGCGTGCCAGGCTTACCTCTGGGCCTTGCCGGCCGTCGCTTTCAGGTCATGGCAGGCAGGCAACAACGAGCAGCTTGGCGCTAAGAACGGTCAGATCGTCGCAATCCTTTCCTATGAGGCCAGACGCGGAATCCTGACCGCAAACGCCACGACGCCGTACTATCTGGGCTTCGCCGATCTGAGCGACGGGCCACTTGTGCTGGAGATGCCCAAACGGGGCGTCCAGGGTGCAATCAACGACGCATGGCAGAACGCAATTCCCGGCACCGAGCAGCCCGGCAAATACCTGGTTTTGCCGCCGGGTTCGAAGACCCCGCGCGACGTCACCGGCTACACGGTGCGTCATTCCCCAACGGTCAACGTCTTCCTGGGCGTGCGTCTGACGGACACCGACCCAAAGGCCGCACGACAGGCGCTGTCGCAGTTGCGAATGTATCCATATGCGCAGCGGAAGAACCCACCCACCATGGATATCCTCGACGTCGGATCAAAGACCTGGAGCGGGCTGCCGCCGCGGGGCATGGACTACTGGCGCAGGGTCGACGAGGTCATTCAGGTCGAACCCATGGAAGCGCGCGACACGTTCTTCCACACCATGCTGCGGCCGCTCGGGATCGAGAAGGGCAAGGCATTCGCACCGGATGCGCGACAGACGAAGATTCTCACCGACGCCGCCCAGGTCGGCGAGGCGATGGCGAAGGCGAATTCCGCGGATCGCCGGTTCAAGAACGGGAAGTATCGGCCCGATACGCATTGGGACTACGCGCTCATGCTCGATGCCGACGACCCTAATGGGTTCTGGAATCTGCTCGACGAACGGGCCTCCTGGTTCTACGAGGCGGTTGGCGCTGGCCCCGCCATGGCGCCGAAGAAGCCTGGACCTTCATCTGCCTATCTCAGCGCCTACAAGGACAAGGCAGGCGAATGGCTCGATGGCTGTGTCTCCTATCGCCTGCGCGTCCCTCCGAACCCGCCAATCAAGCTGTTCTGGTCGGTGACACTCTACGACGTCGACACCCGCGCCCTCATTCTCAACGACCAGAAGATTGCGGACCGTTCGTCGCGGATGGATCTGCGCAAGAACGAGGACGGGTCTGTCGACATCCACTGCGGACCGACCGCGCCGGCCGGCTACGAGAGCAACTGGATTCCGACTGTTCCGGGCAAGAACTGGTTCTCCTACTTCCGCTTCTATCAGCCGACCGAGAGCTACTTCGACCGGTCCTGGCCGCTCGGGGATTTCGAACGGGTGTGAACGATCGCAGGGCGGAAAAGAAGAGGTTCAATCGAGCCTGCCACGCTGAAACCTGCAATGCCGAGCGCTAATCGCCAGCCGTATGAGAAGGATAGAAGATGAAACGAACGACCATGTTGTGCCTGGTCTTGCTCAAGACGGCGCCAAACATCCGCTTGTGCAGTGTTCGCATGAAGTCCTCACTGAGCATTCGCTCAAGCGATACGCGCCGGCGACCGCGCGCCCAGGCCGCACCCGCGACGATGTTTTCCTGCTCCGCCTCGTTGAGATCGCGGCGAGCGGCATCCCCGGCTGCTCGAACAGTACCGGCATCGAGCCTAGGTTGCCGCCCAGTATGAAGGTGACCGTGACACGCATGAGAGCATTAAAGCTGACCACTTCAAGGCTGTTCTCGAGGCGCTTCGGGCCGGTCGGGCCGAAATCCCGCGGATGCACAGGGCCGGCGAAATCCACGACCGCGTCATGCGGGACCTCGAACACGAACTCGACCTGCAAGAGATCGCTGCGGAGAACAGACTGTGATCCGCCGCGTTTCAAATGGCTCATGTGTTTGCTGTTTGCGCCGCTGGAGCCTGTGGAGCCGACATCGTGCCGCAAGCTGAAACTCAATCCTCCCTCAGACCAACTTTTCGCGTTCGGATCTTTTCGGTTGTAGCCGTAGGATGGTCCAAGATAAATGGAATGATTGCCGTGACACTGGTTTCTCATTGCGATTGAAACCTATTTTCACGCGAATAGGCGTTGCGCAGCTGTTCAGCAGAATTATATGGTCTGCCGGAGTCGGAATGTTCTCATGGATGCTAAAGCGCGGAGGCATCTTGGAGGGAGGGGATTGAGCTGGACCATATTCAACTGAAAACGCTCGGCCCGTATTTCGGCCTTCCCGAAGCCGCGTCGCTCAATGCGGTGCCTGTCAGGGCTTCATCTATTTGCGTCACGAGAATCGCAAAGGATGTCACCGACGGTGAGAGGCCGATCGTCTCCCTTCCCGTTTGCGACGCCTATTTCCTGATGGTGTACACCAAGGAGGCTCATCATTGCGACATCCTCCCGGACGGGACCAGGACATTGCCCCACAAGTTCGAGCGGGGATCGGTTTGCCTTGTCGACCTTTCCGAAGGAGCGTCGATCGTCTTATACGCGGACCTTCATTCGGTTACCTTCTTGTTGCCAAAGGCCCTCATAGCGGAGGTCGGGGACCTGTCTAGGGCAAGTTCGATACTCGAGCTGCGGTGTCGACGGGGTGAGAGGGATCCGGTTTTAAGCAATCTCGCCGACATCGTCATTTCCCTCTTTGGTCGAGAGACCGGTTCATGGGAGGCGCTCCTGAAGCACTTGGCAATCGCGATCTGCTCACATCTGATCGAGGACCCCATCGGTAAGACGGAGGCTGGCAGCGACGAAACGATCCTGCCCTACAACCGTGAAACTTTGGCGAAAGAGTTTATGAGGAACAACCTTGCCCGTGAATTGTGCGTGGCAGACATTGCCGCGGCCGCGGGTCTCTCTGCCAATCATTTCTCGCAGAGTTTTAAGAAGGTGACCGGAGTTACGCCCCATCGCTGGCTCATGCTCGCGCGGGTGGATGCCGCTAAAGATCTTCTTCGCGACAGCAGCCTCCCGTTGAAGGCGATCGCCGACGCCTGCGGCTTTGTCGATCAAAGTCATTTCACGAAGGTCTTCTCCCGCGAGACAGGCATGACGCCGGCTGTCTGGCGTACTGGCCGGCTTCATTGATTGAAACCAAGTCGAAAGCTGTTTCGTAAAAAAATCGTTGGAATCTACCATAAAACAGCGTAGCGTTGAGGCTGATACGGGTGGGTTTGCCGGAGTGGACATTGAAGAGAGAATTGGAAGGCGGTAGTGCGCTTCGAACGCCTGTTCCTGGTCAATGGACGATAAAAGCGTCGGCTATCACGATCACCCGTCTGTGCTACGACAAGGACGATCTTCCGATCGCTCCACCGAGCAAACGCGAGGAGGCAGTCTCCGTCATCACTCAGTTGACCGATTTCAGAATGCACCGCCTTTGGAAAAACGACGAGCTCATTTTCGAAGGCGGGCATCCGAAAGGTGCGATCGCTATCACCGACCTCAGAAATGAATGGCAGTGCCATCATCTCTCGCCATTCGATAATCTGCGATTCAATATCCCGCTCTCCTTCGTGCGCACTTTCCTGGAGGACATAGGCCGCCCGCAATTCGACGGGTTCGATTGTAGGCCCGGTACTAGGGACGACGTCATTCTTGGCCTTGCTCAGGCCGTCTTGCCTTATCTCGTCAACCGACATGAGGCCAACCAATTGTTCTTTGAGCAAATTAGCCTGGTTCTGTTGACGCATCTGACCCACACCTATGCCAGCCAGTATTTTCCGACGAGCAGGAATGGCGTTTTGGCGCCATGGCAGGAAAAAAGGGTGCTCGAGTTCCTGGTTGCGAACGCCCTCACGCAGGTCTCGATCACCGAACTCGCCCAACTCTGCAGCCTGTCCCGCAGTTACTTTAACAGGGCGTTCAAGGAGACATTCGGCCGGACACCATACCGTTGGGTCATGGAGTATCGAGTTTCAAAGGCCAAAGATCTTCTGCTTGCTGACCTTTCAATCCAAGAGGTCGCCACGACGTGCGGTTTCGCCGATCAGAGCCATCTCACGCGAGTGTTTTCGGATATTGCGGGAGAGCCCCCTGGCAACTGGCGTCGGCAGAAGCGCTTGAAACTCGGCGATAAGACTTAATAAAATCGCGGCCGGCCCGAAGCTCGCGCTTTCGCGGAGTTTTCCCGTCAGATCTCGTCTCGGAGTAGGGCTCGTCTACATTTCGGTTCCTGTGTGAGCTCCAGCCGCCGAGACAGTTCGAACATCCAAACCATCCTTTTTAGCGACAAGAAGATCGCGTCGGCAGCGGGCATGATCCGTCCCGTCAACGCACTTTAGCTGACTGCCGACGCACCGTCAGCTCAACGCTTTTGAGGAAACACAATGACTGTAAACGCGACACCGACGCCGGGCTCGAAGCTTCTCACGCCGAAGGATCATACGCTGATCATGATCGATTTTCAGTCGCAGATGTCTTTTGCGACGAAGAGCATCGATGCTGTCAATCTCCGGAACAATGCCGCTCTCGTCGCCCATGGCGCCAAGGGTTTCGGCGTTTCCACCATTCTGACCACGGTTGCCGAAAAGAGCTTCTCCGGCCCGATGTTCTCCGAAATCACCGATGCGTTTCCCGGTCAGAAGCTGTTCGACCGCACGTCGATGAACACCTGGGAAGATGCAGCCGTCATCGAGGAGATCAATCGCATCGGCAAGAAGCGCATCGTGCTTTCCGGCCTGTGGACCGGTGTCTGCATCGTCGGCCCGGCGCTGTCGGCCATCGAACAGGGTTTTGAAGTCTTCGTCCTGGCCGATGCCTGCGGCGACGTTTCCGACGAAGCGCATAACCGGGCAATGGATCGCATCGTTCAGGCCGGCGGACAGCCGATGACGTCTCTCCAGTATTTGCTCGAGCTTCAGCGCGACTGGGCACGGACCGAGACCTACGACATGACCACCGGTATCGCCAAGAAGTTCGGCGGCGCCTACGGCCTCGGCATCATCTACGCCAAGACGATGTTCGGCGCGTCCGAAGGTCATTGAGGGGCGAACTGGCTGCCGGCACGCAGTGCTTTGCAGCGACCAATTCTTCGGTGTTTTTCCCGTGGCGCACTTCGCTCGCGCCACGGCACCGGCCATTCCCATTCAGTCATGCGCACGGAGCTCATCGTGACCGCCTCACCATCGAATAATACGACCGTCGTTCTCGTGCATGGGGCATGGGCGGACGCATCGAGCTGGAGATCAGTTATTTCCCTTTTGCTGAAGCAGGGCGTTTCCGTCGTCGCCGTGCAAAATCCAACGACATCTCTGTTGGCGGATGTCGAGGCAACCCGCCATGTGCTGAACGAGATTGACGGGCCTGTCATTCTCGCCGGCCACAGCTGGGGAGGAACCGTCATCACGGAAGCAGGCAACGACCCGAAGGTCAAGGCTCTGGTCTTTGTCGCGGCCTTCGCACCGGACGCCGGCCAATCGACCGGAGACCAGGTTGCTGCCCATCCCGCCCCTCCGGGTCTTAGCGAGGTCAGTCCTGACCGCAGCGGCAGCTACATGATGAGCGCAAACGGCTGGATCAATGCGGTAGCGCAGGATCTGCCCGAAGAGGATGCACGAGTCCTTGCGGCCACCCAGCCGCCGCTCGGTGCAGGCACTTTCTCCGACAAGGTGACCAAGGCCGCCTGGACGGACCGCAAGAACTGGTACGTGATTTCGAGTGAAGACCGGGCAGTCAGCGTGGAGCTCCAGCGGGAATTGGCGAAGAAGCTTAATGCTCGTACGACCGAGATCAAAGCCAGCCACATGTCATTGATTTCGCAACCGGAGGCGATCGTCTCCGTCATCCTTGAGGCGGTTTCCGAGGCGACCGGGCTTTAATCGTCGAATAGATCACAAAGGACAACTTCCATGAAAATCTATCTCCTCTCCCTCGGCGCCGGCCTTCTCGTTGGCATTGTCTACAGCCTCCTGAACGTTCGTTCGCCGGCTCCTCCTGTGATCGCGCTTGTCGGTCTGCTGGGCATCCTTGTCGGCGAACAGATCATTCCCTTCGCCAAGACGATTATCAACAAAGAGCCGGCCGCAGTCTCGTGGCTGCATCAGATCAAGCCACACATGTTCGGCCATTTGCCCAAGGGCACAAATCCCGCCGACATC
>NZ_JBFTPD010000064.1:0-12735 GCF_056398305.1 Rhizobium sp. 01T444 | reverse complement strand
TGCAAAGACACTCTGATGAAACGGAAGCATAACCGCTCGAAGGCGGCGCTCATCGCTCTCATCCCGACCTGGGCTGCGGTGGTCGTCGTCTACCTAGGCACCATGGTCTGGTCGGTGACCCTGTCCTTCACCAATTCGCGGCTGTTCCCGTCGTGGAACTTCGTCGGGTTCGAGCAATATTCCAAACTGTTCCAGACCGCCAAATGGCTGGTCTCCTTCCAGAACCTCATCATCTTCGGCGTGCTTTACGTCCTTGGTTGCCTGTTTGTCGGCTTCCTGCTTGCCGCCGCTCTCGACCGCAAGGTGCGCTTTGAAAACGCCTTCCGGACGATCTTCCTTTATCCTTATGCCATGTCCTTCGTCGTCACCGGCCTGATCTGGCAATGGATGATGAACCCGACGCTCGGCGTCCAGGCAAGCGTGCGTGCGCTTGGCTGGCAGGGTTTTTCCTTCGACTGGATCATCAACCGGGATCTTGCGATCTATGCGGTGGTGATCGCGGCCCTCTGGCAGGGCGCGGGCCTCGTCATGATCCTTGTGCTGGCCGGCATGCGCGGCATCGATGGCGAGCAGTGGCGCGCTGCCCGCATCGACGGCATTCCCGTCTGGCGCACCTATGTTTCGATCATCCTGCCGCAACTGACGCCGGCCTTTGCGGCCGCCGGCACGCTGCTCTCCATGGGCGTGATCAAGACCTATGATATCGTAGTGGCGCTCACCAATGGCGGACCGGGATCGGCAACAGAGGTGCCGGCGAAGTTCATCATGGACAATCTGTTCCAGCGTCAGAATCTCGGCCTTGCGACAGCAGCGGCAACCGTCCTGCTTTTAACCGTGCTGATCATCATCGCACCCTTCCGCTATGCCCAACATATCCGCGCCCGGCGCCAGGCAGGTACGCTATGATCCATCCCCGCGGCCCTAGGCCGACGCAGATCACCGCAGCCCGCATCGGCCTATACGCCTTCCTCATCTCCGCCGCGCTGTTCTTCGCCGTGCCGCTTTACGTGATGATCGTCACGTCGCTGAAGACCATGGACGAGATCCGGCTGGGGCAGATTTTTGCCCTGCCGTTGCACCTGGATTTTACCGCCTGGAAGACGGCCTGGGCCGGCGCCTGCGCCGGGAGCGAATGCACCGGCGTGCGCATGGGCTTCCTGAATTCGGTGAAGATCACCGTGCCGGCCGTTGTCATCTCCGTCCTGATCGGCGCAATCAACGGTTATGCACTTTCCTTCTGGCGCCCGAAGGCAGGACGCCTGATGTTCGGCCTGCTGATGGCCGGCGCTCTGGTGCCCTACCAGATCTTTCTCTATCCGCTGGTGCGCGCCATGGCGGTGATGGGCTTCTACAACAGCCTCGGCGGCATTATTCTCGTGCATGTGCTGTTTGGCCTGCCGCTGGTGACGCTGCTTTTCCGCAACTACTTCGTCACCATTCCAGAAGAACTCTTCAAGGCAGCGCGCGTCGATGGCGCCGGCTTCTGGCGGATTTTCATCGAGATCATGCTGCCGATGGCGCTTCCGATGATCGTGGTCGCCTCGATGTTCCAGTTCACGGGCATCTGGAACGACTTCCTGCTCGGCGTCGTCTTTGCCGGACGCGACAATCTGCCGATGACAGTACAGCTCAACAACATCGTCAATACGACGATGGGCGAGCGCAACTACAACGTCAACATGGCGGCCACCATCCTCACCGCCATCATTCCGCTTGCCATCTATTTCCTGTCCGGACGCTGGTTCGTCCGCGGGATCGCGGCCGGCGCCGTCAAGGGGTAAGGCTGAATGCACTCTGCTGTTTCCATCAAGGACCTGAAGATCAGCTACGGCGACCAGACGGTGATCGAGCAAATGTCGCTCGATATCGCACCGAAGGAATTCCTCGTCCTGCTCGGCCCGTCCGGCTGTGGCAAGTCGACCTTGCTGAACGCGATCGCGGGTCTTTCCGACATCACCGACGGGGAAATCTGGATTTCGGGGGAAAACGTTACCTGGGAGGAACCGAAGGACCGTGGCATCGGCATGGTGTTTCAGTCCTATGCGCTCTATCCCCGCATGTCGGTTCGCAAGAACCTCTCCTTCGGCCTCAGGGTCGCGGGCCTGCCGAAGCCGGAAATCGACAGCCGGGTCGAGCGAGCGGCATCGCTCCTGCATCTTGAAAAGCTGCTCGACCGCCGCCCGGCCGAGCTTTCCGGCGGCCAGCGCCAGCGCGTTGCGATCGGCCGCGCGCTGGTGCGCGAAGTCGACGTCTTCCTGTTCGACGAGCCGCTGTCGAACCTCGATGCCAAACTGCGCAACGAGCTGCGCGTCGAGATCAAGAAGCTGCACCAGCAGCTCGGCAACACGATGATCTACGTCACCCACGACCAGGTAGAGGCGCTCACACTTGCCGATCGCATCGCCATCATGCGCGATGGCGTAATCCAGCAATTGGGCACACCTGCGGAGATCTATCACCGGCCTGCCAATCTCTTCGTCGCCGGCTTCATCGGCGCGCCCTCGATGAATTTCATTCAAGGCAGCATCGAACAGGACGGCGAAAAGGTGCTGTTCAAGGCGGGCGATCTCACCCTCGACATGTCTGGTTACGCTTTTGCCGCAAGGCCGCAAGCCTGCCCGGTAACGCTTGGCGTGCGTCCGGAACATCTGAGTATCCGACCGGAAGCCGGGGACACCGCGCTTCATGCAGCCGTCTCAGTCCTGGAGCCGATGGGTTCCGATACGGTTGTCTGGCTCACCTGGAAAGACACGACCCTGTCGCTGCGGGTGATGGGCGATCTCTCGCTCCAACCGGGCGATGTCATCGGCATCGGTCTCGATCTCTCCAAGGCATCGCTTTTTGCGAGCGACGGCAATCGCCTCTGAGCCGTGCTCTCCCGGCAGCAGAGAGATCGCGCTGCCCGTCCCATTCCATTGAGAAGTCAGGTTTTGAACGACATGTCTGAGAAAGTTTATGATGCGCTGGTGATCGGCTCCGGCGCGGCCGGCTCCTTTGCTGCCATGGAATTGACGGCCAATGGTCTATCCGTCCTGCTTCTCGAAGCCGGCCCTGAGATCAGCAAGAAAGATTTCGATCCCACCCGCAAGAAACCGCCCGCAAGCGCCATCAATATCTGGGAGCGCGCACGGGCGACCATCAAGGGCCAGCCGGTGCAGGCGCGTGCCGCCTTCTTCACCGAGCGCTTCAGCCGCTTCTTCGTCAATGACCGAAATAACCCCTATACCACGCCGCGCGGCGAACCCTTCTTGTGGATCCGCGGCCGGCAGTCGGGTGGGCGACTGCACAGTTTCGGGCGCGTGTTGCTGCGCTGGAGCGACGACGATTTCAAGATTGAAAGCCGCAGCGGCCGCGGCGTCGACTGGCCCGTCTCCTATGACGAACTAGCCCCCTTCTATGCCGAAGCCGAAAGCCAGCTTGGCCTATACGGCAATCAGGATCATGTCTCGACCTTGCCGGACGGCGTCTATTCCCGCCCCGCCAAGCTGACACCGGCCGAAGAGCTCTTCAAGAAGACTGTCGAAAGCCAGGCGCCCGAACGGCATGTCGTATCCTGGCGTTATATCGCGCCGGACGCCGAGCGCGTGCCGCGCCCGCTGCGCGAAGCGCTCGCCAGCGGCAAGTTGACCATCCGCCACGATGCGATCGTGCGCCGCATTACCACGGATGCGAAGACCGGTCGGGCGACGGGCGCAGAATACGTTGATCGCAATTCCGGCAGCGTCCATGCGGTCAAGGCCGAAAACGTCGTCCTCTGCGCCTCGCCGATCGAAAGCGTTCGCCTGCTCCTGAATTCACCATCGGCAAGGCACCCGAACGGGCTTGGCAATAGTTCGGGCACGCTCGGCCGCTATTTCATGGACCAGCTGCCTTGTCTGGCCTTTGGAACCTTTGCGCCTGCCCGTGGCTGGTCGCATGACGATTCGGCGCCGCAGGATCCGTTCTACAATCCGTCGGGCGGGATCTTCGTCCCGCGCTTCGACAATGTGGAAGGAATGGCGCCGCGCGGCGACTTCGCCTATCAGGGCAGCGTCGGCCGCGCGCCGGTCGGCGATAACGAGCCATCGAGCCTTGCCTTCTTCGGCTTCGGCCTCATGCTGCCGCACGCCGACAATCGCATTACTCTCGATGCCAGCCGCAAGGATGCCTGGGGCATTCCGGTACCGCATATCCGCTGCGTGATGCATGAGCCCGAGCAGGAACTGATCCGCAAGCAGGAAATGACCCTGATCGACATGGTGAAGAGTGCCGGCGGCGAGCTCGACTTCATCGGATCCCCGCTTGGCCTGAGAGAAATGGGCCGTGGCGCTTTCCCGGATGCCGACCCTCTAAGCCGTTTCCTGTTCCGCAAGTGGTTCCGAAAGACCATGTGCATGGGTGCGGCAATCCATGAAAGCGGCGGGGCGCGCATGGGCACTTCGCCGGAAAACTCCGTCCTCAACGGATGGAACCAGAGCTGGGACGTGCCCAATCTTCTTGTGACCGACGCGAGCGCCTTTGCCGGCGGCGGAACAGCGGGTACGACCTTGACCGTCATGGCCCTGACCCTTCGCGCCTGCCGGAAGCTCGCGGCGCAGTACCGCGAATCTGCCGGCGTCTCCAAACGCGGTGAAGTGTTGGGATGACTGGAGCGACACCGAAGGCTAGGCCGGGCTGGCGGCCAGCGCAATCGAGTCGGCCACGTCGTTTAGCCGATCAGACAATATGGCTGTCGCGACGCGAAGATGTGCGCTTGGAAGGATGGAAAATTTAGCGCCGGGATGAACCGCAATACCTCGCGCCGCCAGCGTGACCATCGCGAAGGGTTCGGATGCGACCGGCACCCAGGCGCACAGGCCGCTGCCATGCTGCACTTCGATCCCACGTCCCCCCAGGGCGTCAACCAGATCGGCCCGACGCTGGAAATAGATATCGCGAGAGTGTTGCAGCGAGGTTTGCGTCACGGGATCCCGCAGAAGCCAGGCGGTGGCCGCCTGAAGGATGCGGCTTGTCCAGCCGGCGCTGAAGCTACGGTAGGACTGGATCTGTTCGACGATCGCCCGCGAGCTTGAGAGCACAGCAAGCCTGAGATCCGGACCATGCGTCTTCGAATAGGAGAGAATGTGAATGGTCCGGTCGGCAAACCGGCCGCCGAGCGAATGACGCGCAGCCATGGAAATGTCGGCAATGCCATCATCTTCGACGATCAAGGTGTCCGTGCCGTCGAGAATGTCTCCAAGTCGCTGCAACCGCTCGCTGCTGACGTGCTGGCCGGTCACCGAGTGAAGACGCGGCTGGAAAATGAAGGCGACCGGCCGCAGCTTCATTGCGGCCTCGAGAGACGAAGGCAGCGGCCCTTCCCGATCGCACTGGACCGGAATGATCTGCACGCCGCGATCCTCCAGAATATCAAGAAGCCGCATGGCGGTCGGATCTTCGATTGCAACGGACGCACCGGGCATGACGAGCGCCTGGATAAGCGTGTAGACCGCATTATAGCCTCCGTTCGTCGCCAGCAATGCCTCCGGTTCGTATGGCCAAGTCTTTCGGACAGCTTCTTCGAGTTCCGGAAGAATGCGACTTCGCTCGTAGCTGTTGAGATTTTCGGCCGACGCTCCATAGGCCATGGCTTCGGTAAGCTTTGGCAAAAGCCGGACATCCGGCACGGCCGATGTCAGGTCGAGGACGTCGGCTCCATAACGGCCGGAACTGCCGAGCCGTTCGGGTTTCGCCACGAAACGATCGCCGCTCACCCAGGTGCCGTTCCGTCCCCTGCCGGTAATGATTTTCTGGCGTCTCAGCTCGCTCCAGGCCTCGGAGATCGTCGCCGGACTGATCCCGAGCGCAAAGGCGAGATCGCGGATCGGTGGCAGCTTCGTTCCGACGGGGAGCGCCCCGGCGCGGATCAAGGCACTGGTTTCAATCGCAATTCCTCGAATTGTCCGATCGGTCAATTTTTGGGCAAACCATGCCGCGTCGACAATATCGCTCATTTAATCGCCACTTTTAATGTTCAATAACGTAATAACATTTGATCAGATAATTTTGAACATTTAATTGTTCCGAAAACAAGGTCTTTGCGAGTGAATGCCGATGCCCCTTAGCCTCCGACTTGCCCTCCGTGACTGGGACTACATGACGCCCCTGGTTCTCGGCGATGTCTCCTCTCCCAAGCTTGACATCAAGGTCGACCGCGTCGGCACGTTGCTCTCGCATCTCGGAAAAAGCGACCACTACGATGTCGCGGAAATGTCCTTCAGCCGCTATACGCAGCTGCGCATTGATGGCGACGAGAGCGTCGTCGGCATTCCGAACTTCATCATGCGCGGCTTCCGTCACCGCTGCATCATCACCCGCAAGGACGGCCCCATCACCGAACTCGGCCAACTGGCCGGAAAGCGTATCGGCGTCACCGGATGGCGCGACTCCGGAAACACCTGGACCAGAGCAGCACTGCGCCGCGAGGGCGTCGGCGTCGAGGATGCCATGTGGTATGCGGGCCGCCTGACGGAAGCGCATCCGGTCGTCGATCGCCTAGACGGGTTCGGCCGGCCCGGCCGCATCGAAGCGGCTCCTGGCGAGCGCCCCATGGTCGACCTGCTCAAGGAAAGCTTCCTTGATGCGATCTTCACGCCTTTCATGCCTGACGGCTACTTCGGCGGAGGATCGCCGTTCCGGCAAGTCGTTTCCGATTTCAGAAGTGCCGAACGTCGATATTTCGATGATGTCGGCTATGTTCCCGGCATGCATCTGATCGGCATCAAAGCGGACATCGTCGCGCAGAACCCGTGGGTGATCGAGGAGCTCAGCAAGCTGATCGATGAATCGCAGCGGATGTGGCTGAGCAAACGCCGCAAATACGCCGACACCTCGCCCTTCATGATGGACGAACTGTTGAAGTCGGCAGCCGAGCTTCCGGTCGGCTGGGAGGCCAGCGGCTTTGCGGTCAACCGCAAGATGATCGCCGACTTCGCGGGCGAGCTTCACGTCCAGGGCATCCTGCCGCAGCTGATGACGCCGGAAGACCTCTTCTCCTTCGATGTGGACGGTAGCCGCATCGGGTGAACGCAACACGAAACGCATAAATTCGAACCAAACAGGGGAAATGAACAATGTCGATCAGGAAAATTGCATGCCTTGCTCTGACGAGCGTGGTGATCTCGGGAACGGCCTTCGCTGAAGATGCGGCCCTGCCCAAGCTTTCCGTCAACGACGCGCTTCATGCGCAGTTGCCCGAAGCGATCCGCACGTCTGGCAAGATGATCTCCGTCAACAATGGCTCGTTTCCTCCCTATGAAATCGTCACGGGCACCGAGATGAGCGGCGCCAGCGCCGATCTGACCGACGCGCTGGGTGAGGTTCTCGGCGTCGAGATCGAGCATGAGACCGTGGGCGGTCTGCCGGCGCTGCTGGCTGGCGTCAACTCGGGCCGCTATCAGTTTGCCTTCGGTCCCGTCGGCGATTTCAAGAGCCGCGAGGAATCCAACGACTTCGTCGATTGGGTGCAGGAATTTGTGGTCTTCTCGGTGCAGAAGGGCAATCCGAAGGGCATCACCTCGCTCGATACCGCCTGCGGTAACCGCATCGCCGTCATGGCCGGCGGTTCGGCCGAAAAGGTCATCCAGGTGCAGGCCGAAAAGTGCAAGACCGATGGCAAGGGCGCGATCGAGGTGCAGTCCTTCACCGACCAGCCGAGCTCGATCCTTGCCGTCCGTTCCAAGCGGTCGGATGCCTTCTTCTCCTCCCAGGCGCCGCTCACATATTTCGTGTCGCAGGCCAACGGTCAGCTGGAACTGACTGGTGTGGGACAGAAGAACGGTTTTGAGAATCTCTATCAGGGCGCGGTTGTCGCGAAGGGCTCGCCGCTCGGCCCAGTCCTGCGCGATGCGGTCAAAGTGCTGATGGACAACGGCACCTATGCCGCGATCATGAAGAAGTGGGGCCTTGAGAACAATATGATCAAGGAGCCCGGCATCAACCTCGGTGGGACGCTTCCGAAATGAGCACACAAACGCAAACACTCGCATCGCCCTCCGGCGATGCGAGAAGCCGGGATGTGGCCCATGCCCACAAGCCCTTCCCCAAAGGCCGCGTTGCGGCCTGGGCCATCACGCTTGCGATCGCCGCCTATTGGGCCTGGTCGGTCGCGCATAACGAGAATTTCGGCTGGCCGGTCGTCACTCAATATTTCTTCGACCCGACCGTCATCAGCGGCCTTTACGTTTCGCTCGGCCTGACGGTCGTCGCGATGATCATCGGCATCGCGCTCGGCCTCGTGCTGGCCGTCGCGAGAATGTCCAGCGATCGCCTGGCAAGTTCGCTCGCCTCGCTGTTCATCTGGTTCTTCCGCGGAACACCGCTCCTGGTGCAGCTGATCTTCTGGTACAATCTTTCGACGCTGTTTCCGACACTGTCGATCGGCATTCCGTTCGGCCCGACCTTCATGAGCTGGGATACGAACTCGGTGATCAGCCCGATGACGGCCGCGATCGCCGGTCTCGCACTCAATGAGTCCGCCTATATGGCGGAAATCATCCGCGGCGGGTTGCTTTCGGTGGACAAGGGTCAGTTCGAGACTGCGGAAGCCTTCGGCATGACGCGCAACCGCGCGCTTCGCCGCATCATCATTCCGCAGGCCATGCGCTCGATCGTTCCGCCGACCGGCAACCAGCTGATCAGCATGATCAAGGCGACTTCGCTCGTCAGCGTCATCGCCATGGCCGATCTGCTCTATTCGGTGCAGTCGATCTACAACCGCACGTTCGAGATCGTGCCGATGCTGCTGGTTGCCGTTCTCTGGTACCTGCTCATCACGTCGGTCCTGAACATCGGCCAGGCCTATATCGAGCGCTATTACAGCCGCGGCGATCGCCGCACGGGCGCCGCCAAACCTGCAAAGGAAACGGCTGTCATGGCACAGGCAACGGAGGCAGGCGCATGAACGCGATCTCCACTATCGAGCCTCTCGTCAAGGCACGCAATGTCCACAAGTCCTTCGCGGATCTGGAAGTGCTGAAGGGTATCGATCTCGACGTCGCGCCCGGCGAGGTCGTCGTCGTCCTTGGCCCCTCCGGCTCCGGCAAATCGACGTTCCTGCGCTGTATCAACCACCTCGAATCCATCAACCAGGGTTCAATCGAGGTGGATGGTGAACAGATCGGCTACCGCCTGCATAAGGACCGGCTGCTGCAGCTGTCGAACCACGCGATCGCCTTGCAGCGCCGCAAGATCGGCATGGTGTTCCAGCAGTTCAATCTCTWCCCSCAYATGACGGYGCTGCAGAACATCATCGAGGCACCGGTCGGCATCCACGGTGAGAGCCGCAAGGTTGCGACCGAAAATGCGCTGAGGCTCCTGGAACGGGTCGGGCTCTCGGCCAAGGCCGACAGCTATCCGCGGCAGCTTTCCGGCGGCCAGCAGCAGCGCGTGGCGATTGCCCGCGCGCTCGCCATCAAGCCGAAGCTGATGCTCTTCGACGAGCCGACTTCGGCACTCGACCCCGAGCTGGTCGGCGAGGTTCTCGCCACCATGCGGGATCTTGCAAACCAGGGTCTGACGATGATCGTCGTCACTCACGAGATCGGTTTCGCGCGGGAAGCGGCCGACCGCGTCGTCTTCATGGATGACGGCAAGGTCGTGGAACAAGGCAAGCCGGAGGACGTGATCGGCAACCCGCAGCACCCCCGCACCAGAAGTTTCCTGTCGCGCTTTATCTAGCGCGGCGGCTCCTCCATGCTCTTGCCCTGCGGGCTGGCTTTACCGTGAGCCGGCCGGCGATACCGCGCCCATGAAACTGGAATTGCCATGTCCCTCGACAATGATTTTGCCCACCTCTCCGATTTCGAACCGATGGAAGCGGAGCTGACGGCTGTCCGCCGGCATCTGCACGCTCATCCAGAGCTCTCCTTCGAGGAGGCCGAGACCGCGCGTTTTGTTGCCGAAAAGCTCGAATCCTGGGGGTATGACGTCACCCGCAACGTCGGCGGCCATGGCGTGGTTGCGCGCATGACGGTCGGCGCCGGAAAGAAGAGCATCGCCATCCGCGCCGACATGGACGCTCTGCCGATCACCGAGGAGACCGGCCGCCCCTATGCCAGCACGGTTGCCGGCAAGATGCATGCCTGCGGACATGACGGCCACACGACGATACTTCTGGGTGCAGCCGAATATCTGGCGCGCACGCGCCGCTTCAACGGCACCGTCAATCTCATTTTCCAGCCGGCCGAGGAGGCAGGTCCGCTGAGTGGTGCGCCCGCAATGATCGCTGACGGGCTGTTCGAACGCTTTCCCTTCGACGTTATCTTTGGTCTGCACAATCATCCCGGCGCAGCCGAAGGCACCTGGCTGATGCGGTCGGGCCCGCTGATGGCGGCTGCCGACAGCGCCGAGATCATCATCAAGGGCAAGGGTGGCCACGCCTCGCGGCCGCATCTGACCGTCGATCCGGTGGTCGTTGCCTGCAACCTCGTCGTCAGCCTGCAATCGGTCGTTTCCCGCAGCATCGATCCGACACAAACCGCGGTCGTCACGGTCGGGGCGATCCATGCCGGCGAGGCCGCAAACGTCATCCCCGAAAGTGCAAAACTGCTGCTCAGCATTCGCTCCTTCGACCCGAAAGTACGCGAGACGCTGGAGGTCAGGATCCGCAGGCTCGCCGAAACGATCGCCGACGGTTACGGCGCAGCCGCCGAAATCGAATACACTCGCGGTCACCCCGTGGTCGTCAATTCGGAAGCGGAAACGGAATTCGCCCGCATGGTCGCAGAAGAACTCGTCGGTGCTGACAAGGTAGCTCTCTGCAACCTCATCCCCGGTAGTGAGGACTTCTCGCACTTCCTCGAGCACAAACCCGGAAGCTTCCTGCGGCTCGGCAACGGTGTGGAATCCGCGATCCTGCACAGTGCCAAATACGACTTTGCCGACAAATCCCTGACGGTGGGTGCCGCGATGTGGGCACGCTTGACCGAACGCTATCTCGACGACTGAGGCATCTCGGCACAGGCCATGAACTCTCGCGTCCATGCGTTCGTGGCGCAAACGTTGTAACCCGGCGCGCTACCAGGCCGGGAACGGATCTTCGAGAGCTGACCATTCGCGCGGGTCCGCACTGGCGAGGCAGTCGTCCAATGCGGTCCGCACACCTGTCTCGTCCATGCCAACCCCGATGAACACCAGTTCCTGCCGGCGGTCGCCCCAGGCGCTGTCCCATCGGCTCTGCAGATGCTGATGAAACTGCTGATGGCTCGGCCAGTCCTGCCGGGGAACAGCTGCCCACCAGAGCCCCATGGGTTCGCAGCGTCGCTGCACGCCTGCGGCCGACATAAGGCCCACGTGACGCGGACGTGTGGCAAGCCAGAAATGGCCCTTGGCGCGAAGCACTCCAGGCCAAGGCTCGTCCAAGAATGCCCGAAACCGCTTGGGGTCGAAAGGGCGCCTCGTGCGGTAGACAAAGCTCGATACCCCGTATTCCTCCGTTTCCGGAACATGCTCGCCCGGGCTGTTCAATTCCTTGTGCCACAAGGGATGTGCGGCGGCCTTTTCTTCATCAAAGAGGCCGGTATTGAGGACGGTTGCCAGAGAGACCTTGCCAAGATCCGTCTCCACCTGACGCGCATCCGGGTTGAGAGACGCAACAATCTTGCGGATCTCCGCGCGGACCTCTTTGGTCGCATCCGAGATCTTGTTGATCACAACGACATCGGCAAACTCGATCTGGTCGACCAACAGGTCGATGAGGGTGCGCCGGTCTTCACCATCCCGTTGCAGGCCACGGTCGGCAAGCAGATCGGAATTACTGTAGTCGGCTAATAAATTTGCAGCATCGACCACGGTGACCATCGTGTCGAGTCTGGCAAAGTCCGAAAGCGAAACGCCGTTTTCATCGCAGAAGGAAAATGTTGCCGCGATGGGGCGCGGCTCGGCAATGCCGGTCCCTTCAATCAGCAGATAGTCGTATCGCCCCTCTTCGGCCAGCCGCCGCACTTCCGTCAGCAGGTCGTTGCGCAGGGTGCAGCATATGCAGCCATTGCTGAGCTCGACCAATGTCTCCGTCGTATGCGACAGGTTGCAGCTACCGTCTCGAATGAGGCTTGCGTCTATGTTCACTTCACTCATGTCGTTGACGATGACGGCAACCCGCAAGCCTTCACGATTGTTCAGGACGTGACTGAGAAGCGTCGTCTTACCAGCGCCGAGAAAACCGGCGAGCACGGTTACCGGGAGCCGCTCGATGCTGTTCATCGGCATGCCCTGAATGTGAGCGGTCGGTATTTGCGCCGTATGAGCCTCATTCGAATCCCGTTCGTAGCCGCCTTTCCGATGCGTCATGCGGCAAGCTGTGGACGAAAGACCACATCGGCATAGTAATTCGCTGAATCGTATGTGCTGGTCGGGAAGAGCCCCGCGGTTGCGGATCCGCCATAGGCATAGACGCCGTTGCCGCCGGCCAAAGCACTTGACTGAGCCGTCAGCGGACCGTTTGTCACCGCATTGGTGAAGAAACCGTCCGTCGCCACATAGGCACCTGTCGTGTGATAGGAGGCGACATAGTTGGTGTTGGCGGCAATTGTGACAGGTGTTGTAAAATTCACCGTCTGCCAACCGCTCGCCGTGGTGTTGGTGAAGGTGGCGGTCGCGAGTTTGGTGCCTGTCGTGGTCCACAGGTCGACGACATTCTGTCCGTTGTCATTGGCGCTGCGGTAGAACTTGATGCCGGTAATGTCGCCGGCAACGTTCGACTGGAACTTGACGCCGAGC
>NZ_JBFTPD010000063.1:0-13624 GCF_056398305.1 Rhizobium sp. 01T444 | reverse complement strand
CAATAGATCCAGCTGATTTCCTTGTCGGCTGCCTGGGCCGTGACCGCGGTCAGTGCCGTCGAACCAAGCAGGGCGAGCGCCATAAGGCCAGTCTTGATGGTAATGCTCACGTCGTTACTCCCATTCTCGTTGTTAGCTGTTCACTCTTTATTGTTGGTCTTATTGTTTCACCGCACCGGCGGTCAGGCCGCCGACGAGATAGCGCTGAAGGAAGAAGATGACGATCATCGCCGGCGCAATGCCGACGAAGGAGGCCGCCATCAGTTCGTTCCAGATGACCTCCTGCTTGCCGAAATRAGCGAAGAGTCCCACCGGCAGGGGCATGTATTCAGTCTTCGAGTTGAAGGTCAGCGCGAAGATGAACTGCTGGGCATAGGCGCCGATGAAGGTGGTGATCGCGACGACGATAATCCCCGGCATCGCAATGGGCAGAATGACACGACGCAGCGTATAAAAATGGCTGGCGCCATCCATGTAGGCCGCTTCGTTGAGTTCCTGTGGAATGCGGATCATGTAGGTGCGCAGCAGCCAGATCGCCGAAGGGATCAGGAAGGCGACGCCCGGCACGATCATCGCAAGATAGGTGTTCAAAACACCGATGCTGCGCATCAGGCGGAAGAGCGGGATGAGCAGGACGGCGCCGGAGAACATGTTCACCGTCAGGAAGGCACCGAGCAGGATGCCCATGCCCCTGAACTCGAACTTCGCAAACGCATAAGATGCCGGAATGACGAGGCAGAGCACGATCACGGTGACGATGATCGAGATGAAGAACGAGTTGAAGATGTAGCGACCGAAGCCCGGTACGCTGATCCACATCGTCCGGTAGGCCTCGAAGGAGCCGTTTTCCGGCCAGAAGCGGTAGGGCGAGGAGAAGAGCTGGCTGAGCGGCTTCAGCGAGACCAGGAAGCCTTCGACGAATGGCGACAGCACGAAGAACAGGAAGAGCGCTATACCGCAGTAAATGAGAATGATTTCCCACCAGCTGTAGCGATCGATCATGGGACGGCTGCTCATGCGCGCTTCTCCGGATTGAGGCGGCGGGTGACGCGGAAATAGGCGAAGCAGAAGAGCGACAGGAAGATGCAGATCAGCACAGCGCGCGCTGCCCCTTCGCCATATTTCTTCGAGCCGATCGCCGTCTGATAGGTATCGATGATCATCGTCGTCGTTTCGCCGCTCGGACCACCCTGTGTCAGGATCCAGATGATGTCGAAGGAATTGAAGGTCGCAATCAGCGACAGCATCGACATGGTGATGATGGCCGGAACCATCAGCGGCAGCGTGATGCGGCGGAACCGGTACCAGCGGCCGGCGCCGTCGGTCCATGCTGCTTCATAGAGATCCTTCGGGATCGACTGGATCGCGGCGAGGAAGTAGATCGTCACCAGCGGGACGCCGATCCAGACGTCGGTCACGATCGTTGCCCAGAAGGCGGTGCTGCCATAGGCGAGGAAGGCGACCGGACCGTCGACGAGGCCGAAGCGCTGCAGCAATCCGGAAATCATCCCGAACTGGCCATTATACATCCAACCCCACATGAAGATGCCGATTGCCATCGGCACGATCCATGGCGGCATGGTGAGCAGTCGAAACAATGAACGGCCGGGCACGGCGGCGTTCAGCATGGAGGCGCCGAAGGTGCCGATGATCATCTTCAGGGCGACCGAAAAGAAGGTCCAGATGAAGGTTCGGACAATGACTTCCGCAAAGGTGGAATTGAAGATCTTCTCGTAGTTGACCCAGCCGACCCAGTTCGTGACCTTGCGTAGCGATGCATCCGTGAACGACAGGATGAACGTATCGACCAGTGGATAGGCGACGATCGCGAGCACATAGAGGACGGCCGGAAGGAGAAGGATCCAGGCGAAGATGACGGCACTTTTCTGAGCACTCATCTTGCCGTTCTCCTCAGGCCGCTCTGGCGTGTAGCGCCTCGTCGAACCGGTCCCATATGGGACGAAGGTCGATCACGGCCTTCTTCATGCGAGCCTCATCCATGGCAAGTGCCAGGATGCCTGCCTCCAATGCGTTCAGCGTAGAGACCGGCAGATCCGACCCGGAGCGCACGCTTTGCAGAATATCGGCCGCCATCTGCTCGTCGGCCCCGTAATGCTGCGACAATTCGGTCGCGGCATATTTGTTTTCGACGATCTTGTTGCCGGTCAGCTGCTCGTGGACATCGAGATAGCCGCGGACGAAGTCGCCCTCGGCCATGCCGCGCGAGCCCATGATGGCGAAGCGGCGGAACTGGTCGGGAACGTTCAGGTTGGTGTGGAAATTCATGCCGACGCCATTCGCGTATTCGACGATCGCCACCTGATAATCGATGATGTCGGCGTCGCTGTCGAACACCTTGTCCGAGCCCATCCAGCCGCTTGGCTTGCGGTGGAAGAGTTCCAGATCGTTGATGCCTTCGCGCGCCGGGTCATTGGCGGGAATGAAGCTCTTGCGGCCGCCGAAGCTTGCGACGCGTTCGGGGCGGGCGCCGATCACACCATTATAAAGGTCGAGGTCATGGCAGCATTTTTCCAGCATGAAACTGCCGGAATAGCGCTCGTAGCGGCGCCAGTCGCGCATGAAGAAGGCGCCGTGATAGGGTTCGATATGTTCAGAGGCTTCGATGGAGACGATATGGCCAAGCTTGCCTTCGGCCTGGATGGCGCGCAGATCCTTGTAAAGAGGAGAGTAGCGCAGCACGAGGCCGACCATCAGCCGCTCATGGCCGAACTTGGCCATCAGATGGGCAAGTTCGATGCTTTCGGCGATCGTGGTGACAATCGGCTTTTCGCAGAAGACCTTGAGACCAGCCTCAAGACCGAGGCGGATATGATCGAGATGCATGTGGTTGGGAGAGCCGATCATCAGGAGATCGAGCTTGTCGGAGGCGAGGAGCTCTTGCGGTGAAGCATAGGCCTTGCCGACAGAGACGCCCTTTTCCATCAGTCCGGGAAGTCCCGCGGGCTCCGGATCGACGTAACCGACGATCTCGAAGCTGCTGTCGATAGCCTTGAAAACATAGCCAAGATAGCCGAGCCGGAATCCCAGCCCTATGATTCCCACTTTCATGCCAACAATGTTCCCAATTCGTAATTTATTTTCTTCAAGTTGGGACAAAAAACAAGGGCCGTCAACTGAAAACGGGGTTCAGAGCGGATTGATGAAATTAATTTTCATCAATCCGCTCCACCCCCGATGTGACCGGTTGCAAGATCAGATCGGGCGGCTCGAGTACACCCTTCGGCTTTGGCTTCGAGACTATGCGATCGGCGGTTCACTCCGCAGCGTTCGCGTGACGGAGAGAACACAAGGCGGGCTTTAGGGTTTCAAGTCATAGGCTTGGTGAGATGCACGAAGCTCTGCCAAAGTCTTGCCGACGCAACTGCCGCCACTTGCGCCGCCGGTTGCCTTCGCCTGACCGTCCAGGGTGATCGTACCGCCCATGCGTTCGGATGCCACATAGGTTGCGACACCGTCCTCTGAAATACGTGATATGTAGAAAACGTGATAGGTTTCCTTGTACTTGCATTGGATAAGTATTGGAAATTGGTCAAACGGAGAGGTCTGTGCCTCCGCGGCCGCGAGTGGAAGGCCCGTTAGCGCTATCAGGCTTGCGAGGACCGCTTTGGCTGATGCGTTCAATCTTCGACCGGATGCATGCGTCATCGTTCAATCCCCTTTTTCAAGATCGACCTTCGAAATCCGCTGCAGCTAGATCGTCAGTGCGACGAGCGCATCACGGTCGAGAAGTCGGACAATGCGTTGCAGTTTGCCGTTGAGACAAAGAATTCGTTTTTCGCGTAGTTTCGTAAAGCAACGGGCGACGGTCTCGACCGTCAGCCCGAGATAGTCGGCAATATCGCTGCGCGACATCATCATATCGAATTCGCAATCTCCGGGATAACGATCAGCCGTTTCATAAACAAAGGCGGCGACCCGCTTCAGCGCGCTTTGCTCGGTGATGACGAGCTGTTTGTGCTGTGCCTTCGCGAGGTTCGTCAGGGCAATGTGGAGAAGGTCTATGGGGACGACTGCCTCCTGATTGGCGCGAAAGGGCTTTATACAGGTTTCACAGACTGCCTCTGCAAAATCGGTTCGTACATTGCCCGTCTCGAGCCCGAACCATTCACCCTTGCCGCAAAAGGACAGAATATATCGCTGCCCGCTTGCCGTGAGGCGGTAAATCCGCACCGCGCCCGCTTCGACCTGATAGATCGCAAACGCGTGTTCACCTTCGCTATAGATCGTCTCGTCGGCCTTGAGCCGGATCGATTGATCCTTAGCCGTTCCGGCAACGCTGCCATAGCGATGGCCAGGAAACGTCGTGTGCTTTGCGATCGTTTGGTTTTGAAGCATATGCGTCGCTCCCATTCGTATCTCAGCATAGGCAATCGCTGTCCGCCCCGGTATTCGAGATATCCCTTACGTATCGCTACGGAAGCCCAGAACCACCAATAGGTGTATAAAGCCATTCCCCCTGATGAGAGCGATACGAAGGTATCGAGGGAGGTCTGGATGGTATCGGAAGAGGGAGGGGAAAACCGCGCACTTCAAGACTCTGCAAGCGTGCGTGCGCAGCTTGACCTTATACTCGCCAGTCCGGAATTCCTTGCCCCGGAGCGCGGGCGCCGCTTCCTGCAATATATCGTTGAAGAGACACTTGAAGGGCGCAGCGAACAGCTCAAGGCCTATACGATTGCACAAGCGGTTTTTGGCCGTGATGCATCCTTCGATGCACAGAATGATCCAGTTGTCCGCATCGAGGCGGGGCGGATCCGTCGAGCGCTCGAACGATACTACCTGGTCTGCGGAAGCAGTGATCCAATCCGGATTACTGTCCCCAAAGGAGGTTATGCGCCGCACTTTTCGAGCGCAGAAGACAGTTCGTATGTAGCAGAAATTTCCGCCCCGCAGAACCGCGAGAGCAAGCGGCGCGCCCCCGGGCAGKAGCGGGCGGTGAGCTATCGTGATCTCCTGTTGCCGATCGGCGTCCCCGCGCTGTTCGGGGCAATGGCCATACTCGCTCTTGTTCGTCCGCTTGAAGCCTATCTCTCCCCACCAGAGACGTCGCCGGCGCCTGCCGCATCAAAGTCGGAGAGCAAGGTCAGGGTTGCGGTCGAACCCTTCGTCGCTCTCGGCGGCAGTGCGCAGGGAGCTGATTTCGTGAAGGGATTGGCCGATCAGCTGATTGCAAAGCTCATGAAGGTGGAGAGCCTTACTGTGCTTGCTCCAGGCCGATCCGGGGCGGAAATGACCGGTTCGTTTTTCAGCCTGCAGGGAAGCGCTCTCATCGAGGGTACGATCCTTCATCTGCATGTCCGCCTGATAAATGCCGCCGATGGCGCGGTCACCTGGGCAAATCAATATGATCGAGACCTGCGCGGCCAGGCCATTCTCGACGTCGAGGACGAGATCGCCACACAAATCGCGGTGACTATTTCGAACAACCACGGGCTGAACGACGCGGGCGCCGACCCGTAGCTGCCTTATCTTGCTGACAGGGGGCTGATAACCAATCCCGAGGCGCGCAGCCCGTTCAGGAACCGCTCCTGGTCCTCCGGCCGCTGCAGGCGGAGCGAGACTTCCTGGCGTATGTCAGTCATCAAAATGGGCGCGTGAATATTGAGCCAATCCTTTTCCAGCATGGCTTCATCAGTCTTTCCGGCAGCACCGAGAATGGACAGCAGCACAAGGCGATGCATGGGATTATCATCGAGATCGGACCTTCGCGACCACTTCTCCGCCTCTTCTAGATCTCCTTCCATGAATGCGCACAAAGCCATACCGACCTCGTAGTAACCTTTGGTACCGACACCCTTATTGAGGGCGATCGACAGCAACTCGCAGCCTGACTGCCATTTCCCAGACATCGCCAATCGCAAGCCGTACTCGCCTGCGACTTCCACATCATCAGGGTTTGCAGCATAGGCTGCGGTGCCTGCCTTTAAGGCTTCGTCGGTATCCCCTCTAAAGAAGCTCACCAGCATCTGCGCCTGTAGCACGCGTGGATTGTGCGGCGCGAGCGATGCTGCCCGCTTCACCGCAGCGCTCGCCAGCGCGAGAGGCTGGGTCGACGATAATGTACCGAGCGTATGGCGGAATCTGATTTCGTCGAGATAGACCATGGACAGCAGCGCCCAGGACGTCGCATTGTCGGGAAAACGCCGGGTGGCCTGTTGCAGGCATTCGCGCGCCGCGCTGTGACTTTGCCCTGTCATGGTCTGACGATAGCTGGAATAGACGAGTGTACATTCATGGGCACTTCGGTCTTCCATCTGTGCCGTTCGCGCTATCATATCCGTGTCGGTCTGAAAGATGGCGCCATAGGGCTGTGCGATCGCATTGGCGATTTTTCGTGCGAAATTGCCTTGAATCACAAGCTGGTTCTGGTCCTGAAGGTCCCCATCGAAATTATTGGCCCAGATGACGGCTCCATCCACTTGGTGCACCAGCCTGACAGCAGCACGCAGCCTGCTTCCATCGATCTGGACATTACCCTGGAGTATGTAGTCGGCAACTGAGACGTGCTCATCACGGAACGGATCTGCGACGACAACGATGTCATCGAACTGGGCGAGTTGTCCGATAATATCGTCCCTCAGGCCTCGCCCGATATCCGAGCCAACGTCAGCAGGGCTGCTTTCGGCAAAGAATTCGACGATCACCTTTGGCTCAGGACGTGTCGGCGGCAATGCTGCGGTCGGAGCATCACGCAAAGACAATGCGAACGTGAGGGCTAGAAGAAGAAGAGCGAGGACGACGGCCAGCGCAGTCCCGAGACCAATAAGGGTGACCAATCCCGGCCGACGTGTTTCCTCAAGCGAATGACTTTGATCTTGGTACTCAACATTCTGCGGATTGTCTGAGGTCTCGATGGGCTCAGTCGGAGCAAGCGCACCCCGCGCATATTCGAAATGCGGGACATATCCGCCTTTGGGCACAGTAATGACGACGTCGTCCCTCTCGCCTGCGACGAGATAATAACGCTCGAGCGACTTTCGTATTCGGCCGGCCTCGATCCGGACAACAGGATCATTCTGCGGATCGAATGAAGCTTCCCGGCCAAACACCACATTTGCTATCGTAAATGCCTTCAAGAAGTCCGATCGACCGGCAAGCGTCTCGTTGACGACAAATTCCAGGAAATTTCGCCCGCGCTTCGGCGCGTGAAACTCCTCGCTTGTAAGGATTCGTTCGACCTGTCGGCAAACTTCGTCCGTCGTCGGCCCAAAACTGCGGAAAGTATTGACCTTTGCGCTTCTCATGATCGACCCTACGACAAAGATCACGCAGTTATATAAGTCAATTCTAACGCATCATACCCCACAAGTCCGAGGTTGCAAGATTTGCTTTAAGGCTATCGAATATAAGTTGACCCGCTGCCGATCGGCAAAGCCTTTGCGGTTTCAGGCGATTGCGTCGCAGCGTCAATGGTAATGGCCATGCGCATGAGCTCTGCCAGATTGCGCGCGCCCATTTTAGCCATCACATTGGCGCGGTGGACCTCCACCGTGCGCGAGCTGATCCCAAGTTGATACGCAATCATCTTGTTCTGTAAGCCATCGAGTACGCTGATCAGAACCTGGTGTTCGCGCTCCGTGAGCTGGCGGAGCCGTGTGGCGACGCTTCCGGAATCAGGTAAAACGCTGCCGGCCCGCCTCTGTCCCATCGCTCCGTTGATGGCGGCAATAAGCACGTCCTCCTTCAGAGGTTTTTCCAGGAAATCGAATGCCCCCGCCTTCATTGCCTGTACAGCCGCGGCAATATCTCCCTGGCCGGTAATGACGATCGCCGGCACGTCTATACTGAGACGTCGCAGGCGATAGAGTAATTCGATGCCGTTAATATGCGGCATGCACAGATCAGTGACCAGACAACTTCGCCCCGACAGCGGCAGAAGTTCTAGGAAGGCTTTCGCACAGCTATGTGCGCGAACAGCAAAGCCTGCCGACACCAGCAAAAACGTTAGAGAGCGCCGGAGCGACTCCTCGTCGTCGACGAGATGGATCGTAAGGTCATTCGCCATCGATTGGGGTCTCCGCCAGCGGAAGCGAAAATGAGAGGATCGAGCCTCCCTGTATTCCCTTGCGCGCGCTGATGTGGCCTCCATGCGCTTCGATGATGCGTTTGGACAATGCCAGGCCCATGCCAAGTCCGCGCGGTTTACTGGTCACGAAGGGACGAAACAGCGCCTCTTCGATCTCGGCGGCAATTCCGCAGCCATTGTCGGATACGTCGACAAACAGATGCGAGAAATCGTCGGTCCTGGTGTGGATCGCGATAGTCGGCTGCTCGACGCCGTCGGTCGCTTCCACGGCATTATGAAGAAGATTGATCAGCACCTGGACGATCTGGACGCGATCTGCGACCACGATGTCCCGCTCGGATTCGAGCCGCAAATCGATGTGAAGGCCTTTCCGGGCCGATCCGGTGAGCCCAAGCGTCGTCGCTTCGGGGATCAACGCGTGCATCGCCTCCAGTCGTTTCTCGCCGGCGCCGCGCTTTGCAAATTCCCGGACGTTCTCGACGATCGTTCCCGCCCACAAGGCGTGCTGCGTGATTTCCGACAAGGCCTCACGAAGCTCCACGCCGTGCCGCCGGCAGTCGTTCGTCACAAGGCGCTTGCAACCTTCAGAGTAAGCGGCGATCGAGGACAGCGGTTGGGACAGTTCGTGTGCCAGCGTCGCTGTCATTTCCCCAAGCGCGACTATTCTTGCAAGACGCGCCAGCTCACGTTGAAGCTCCTGAACCTGCTGCAATGTCTCGCGCTCTGTCCGGAAGTCCTCAAAGATCGCCGCAACGAAGGTTCGTCCTTCGCCTTGTTCTCGGATGATGGTCAGGGCAGTTGGAAACTGAACGCCGGTTTTGGTCGTCGCCAGACCAGCACGCACCGCGCCCTGGTCTGCCCAGCGTCCCTTGATCTGAACATCCGGCGTTGAAGACCAGACAAAGTCGATCTTGCGGTCGAGCAGTTCACCTTCTTCATAACCGAACAGGGTCACCGCAGCCCCATTACAGGCTGAAATTCTATTGTTGTCCGTCATGAAAAACACTGCGTCAGGCATGTGTTCGTAGAGTTGTCGAATCCAGTTCGCCTGTGGCCCGTTCTTTTTGCACGAACCTCGCGCGGACTTATGGCGTGCTGTTAGCGAGCCGATGAACGAGGTTCGTCCCGTCAGGCTTGAGACAAGGGAACTGAATTCGGTAACATGCGGCGCCTCCATCTTGGTGGACATGATGGTCTCCTCCGCCCTTTGAGAAGTGATCCAGTGCCTCGACGGCCCTTCCTCCTCAACAATGACAAGAGTTTACCATCTTTGGATGGGGGATCAGTGTAGTATCGCGTAGACTCTATTGGTCTTTTTCTTCAACGGGACCTGCTGAAAGTCCGGCGAGCCGGCGCTTTGGGCCGGCCTCATCTCCATTGATCCGGCTCAATGCCTCTGGCTCGTTGTTCCGCTACTCTGGGACGCGATGGGTTTACAGCCATTTTGAGGGAGCTGGAAGATGAGGAAGTTTGCTCTTGCTATTGCTATTGCGACCGCTGCGTCGGTCGTGACCCCTGTCGGCGCCCAGGAGAACCGCAAGGAATTCCGGCGCATGAACTGGGCCGAAAACCTGCCGGAGCACATCAGAGCCTATCACGACAAGCGGTTCTCCATTGTCAGTTTTCGAACCGCAGTCGAAGTCGGCGCGATGCCGAGGCCGGGCAGCGCTGAACATGTCAAGGAAATCCGCACGGCCATCCGCTCCAACGCATGGCTCGTTCAGCAACTGAAGGCCAAGAAATTGACACCCAACCAGATCGAATGGGTGACGCGCGCCCGCAACGGCAATCTGACGTTCTACATCGAATGAGCGGGCACGCAGGGTTCCCACGAAGAAGGCCGCGCTGTCGCGAATCCATCGAAAGGCAGGTCGTAGCGGAGGTCTTTGCGGCATCCGCGCTAATAGGAAAATCACGCCGGCCGAGTGACTGGCACGCCGAAACAATAGCCTCTTGTCGGTCGACACTCGTGCATCGTCGGGAAGGGTCGGTGATGTGGCGGTTGGTCGTCGAAGCTCCGTTCGAAGAGGATATAGAACTCGCCGTCATTGACGACGAAGGCGTCCATGCCTTGGTTTTTCCCTGCCAGCGTCTGCCTGGCGGATGGGCAAATGCCCTGACCGGCGAGATGCTCGATCTCCACCCGACCCATTGGCGCGCATGGCAGATGCAGCGATGCAACACGTCTGACCTTCACTGAACAGGCTGCATTCTCCTCATCCCGGATGGTCGGAAATTGCAAATGCTGCACCGCACCTTGTCTGCAATCAATGACATCGCCGTGTCTGCCCAAGTAGGCTTTCAAACAGGCTGGATGTGTTCAAGGGCCGGCGGCGGCGCCGTCATCCTTTGGGGCTGGAAGGAGGACCTCATGCGTGGTTTCGGTGTTCATTCTGAGGTCGGAAAGCTGAGAACCGTCATGGTCTGCCGACCGTCTCTGGCGCACCAGCGGCTGACGCCCGCGAATTGCCATGACCTTCTTTTCGACGATGTCTTGTGGGTGCATGAGGCCCAGAAGGATCACTATGATTTTGTCCTGAAGATGCAGGAAAGAGGGGTCGAAGTTCTTGAGACCCATGACCTGCTTGACCAGACGTTTTCAAACAAACAAGCGCGCGATTTCATACTGGATCGACGCATCACCCCGAACGTGCTCGGCTCCCAGATCGCCGAGGCGATGCGGCCATGGCTCGACGAGATGCCGGCCAAACAGCTTGCCGCCTTCATGATCGGCGGCATTGCGATCTCCGACCTGCCCGACGTCAAAGCGAAGTCGCTGATGCTGAGTGCCCTTCCGGAAACCGATTTCGTCATCCCGCCGATCCCCAACACCCTATTCCAGCGCGACCCCTCGTGCTGGATCTATGGCGGGGTGACCTGCAACCCGATGTTCTGGCCGGCCAGACGCGCCGAGACGCTGATCCAGCGCGCGATCTACAAGTTTCACCCTATATTCCACGGCGGCGATTTCCGGATCTGGTGGGGCGATTCCGATAATCAGTTTGCCAATGCCTCGATGGAGGGCGGTGACGTCATGCCGATCGGCAATGGCACTGTTCTGATCGGCATGGGCGAACGAACTACCTATCAGGCCGTTGGCCAGGTGGCGCAGGCCCTGTTCAAAAACAAGGCCGCAAAGCGAGTGATCGCCTGCCTGATGCCGAAGAGCCGCGCAGCCATGCATCTCGATACGGTTTTCAGCTTTTGTGATCGCGATCTTGTCACGCTCTTTGCCGAGGTCGTCGATCAGATCCGCTGCTACAGCATGTATCCGGTAGATGACGACGGCACATTCGAGATCCATCCCGAAAGCCAGCCGATGCTCGATGTCGTCGCCGAAGCGCTCGATCTGCCGCTAATACGCACGGTCGAAACAGGCGGCAATTCCTATCAGGCCGAACGCGAGCAATGGGACGACGGCAACAATGTCGTCGCGCTCGAACCCGGTGTCGTCGTCGCCTACGACCGGAATACCTATACGAATACGCTGCTGCGCAAGGCGGGCGTCGAGGTCATCACCATCCGCGGTTCCGAACTCGGTCGCGGCCGCGGTGGCGGGCACTGCATGACGTGCCCTATCTGGCGCGACCCGGCTTACTGACGTTTTCACCCACCAAACAGACTGACGGAGCAAGACCATGAGCTTCAATCTGCGCAATCGCTCGCTTCTGACCGTGCAGGATTACACCCCGCGGGAGTTCCGCTATCTCCTCGATCTCGCGCGCGATCTGAAGCGGGCCAAATATTCCCGCACCGAGCAGGAGCATCTGAAAGGCAAGGAAATCTGCCTGATCTTCGAGAAAACCTCGACGAGAACGAGATGCGCGTTCGAAGTCGCCTGCTCGGACCAAGGCGCCAACGTCACCTATCTCGATCCGTCCGGCTCGCAGATCGGGCACAAGGAATCGTTCAAGGATACGGCGCGGGTGCTCGGCCGCATGTATGATGCGATCGAATATCGCGGCTCCGAGCAGAAGGGTGTGGAAACGCTGGCACGCTACGCCGGCGTGCCCGTCTATAACGGCCTGACAGATGAATATCATCCGACGCAGATGATTGCCGACGTCATGACCATGCGTGAACACAGCGACAAGCCGATCGCCGCCATCAAATATGCCTATGTCGGCGACACGCGCTCGAATATGGGGCATTCACTGCTGATCGTGGGCTGCCTGCTCGGCATGGACGTGCGCATCTGCGGCCCAAGATCGCTTTGGCCGTCTGAGGAATATATGAAGATCGCCAAGGATCTGCAGCAGGCCTCGGGCGCACGCCTGCTGGTCACCGAGGATCCCAGAGAGGCAGTCAAGGACGTCGATTTCATCCACACGGATGTCTGGGTTTCGATGGGCGAGCCAAAAGATGTCTGGCGTGAACGCATCAAACTGCTTACCCCCTACCAGGTCAATCAGGACCTGATGAAAGCGACCGGTAATCCGCAGACCAAGTTCATGCATTGCCTGCCGGCATTCCACGATACCGAAACCACGCTTGGCAAGCAGATCGCCGAAGACTACGGCATGGCGAACGGCCTCGAAGTCACGAACGACGTCTTCGAGTCCGAGGCCAATGTTGCCTTCGAGCAGGCGGAAAACCGCCTGCATACGATCAAGGCCCTGCTTGTGGCTACCTTGGGAGATTGACATGCGTGTCGTCATTGCGCTGGGCGGCAATGCGCTTCTTCGGCGCGGCGAGCCTATGACTGCCGATACCCAGAGGCGAAATGCGCGCACCGCGGCTGAGGCGATCGCGCCCCTGGCGGCTGAACACGAGCTCGTCATAACACACGGCAACGGGCCACAGGTCGGGCTGCTTGCGCTGCAGGGGGCGGCCTATAAACCCGAGGAAGCCTATCCGCTCGATGTTCTGGGCGCCGAGACCGAAGGCATGATCGGCTACATGCTGGAGCAAGAGCTCGGCAATCTCCTGCCGTTCGAGCAGCCCCTGGCGACACTCCTCACCATGGTCGAAGTCGATGCTGACGATCCCGGCTTTCAGAACCCGACAAAATTCGTCGGACCGGTCTACGACAAATCCGAGGCGGACCGGATACGCACGGAAAAGGGTTGGGTCTTCAAGCAGGATGGCGAAAAATGGCGTCGCGTCGTCGCCTCGCCGGCGCCGAAACGCATCTTCGAGATCCGCCCGGTCCGCTGGCTCCTGGAACAGCGCACGATTGTTGTCTGTGCAGGCGGTGGCGGCATACCGACCATGTATGAAAAGGGTGCCGATCGGAAGCTGATCGGCGTCGAAGCCGTGATCGACAAGGATCTCTGCTCGGAGCTTCTGGCCCGCGAGCTTTATGCCGATCTCCTGATCATGGCGACCGATGCCGAGGCCGTCTATACCGATTGGGGCAAGCCGTCCCAGAAGGCGATCCATCGCGCTCGTCCCGATGATCTGAAGCAGTTTTCCTTCCCGGCCGGCTCGATGGGGCCGAAGGTGGAGGCGGCCTGTCATTTCGCCCGTGCCAACGGCAAGGCGGCGGCGATAGGCTCACTTGCCGACATTGCCGGAATGGTGCGCGGCGAGCGCGGGACGATCATCGATGGCGGCTTTGATGGCCTGAGCTGGCAC
>NZ_JBFTPD010000062.1:0-13945 GCF_056398305.1 Rhizobium sp. 01T444 | reverse complement strand
GGCATGGACCACACGCTCGGGAATGCGCTCATGGTCGAAGTGGAATATCTTTTCGCGGAAATGGAAATCCTCCATCAGGGCTGGTCCGCGCGGACCGACCTTCAGCGTGTTCTGATCGTCCGCCACGGGGGCGCCCTGTGACGTCGTCAAGACCTCGGCGCCGTCTTCGGCGATCTGGTGGAGCTCGCCGCCGACGCCCCTGTGAAGGCGCTGATCGTGGATGGTCACTGTGGCGGATGCGGCTGTTTTTTCGGTCTTGCGTGACATTGGTCCCTCCTTGGGTCGATGAGGGAATGCACTCGACTGTTGATTGTTCCTGTCCGGGGAAACGGCGTTGGCGAACGCTGCAGCGTGCGCTTTTTATGCCCATAGCCTCGGTGTCATCGATTGGCGACATGCCTGACAGCCGTCCGCACCATCAGCGCGCGGAAACCTCCAGCCTATGCCGCATCCAGACATTCGGCTCCTCATAGAGCCCGAGGCCGGTCTCGCAATCGGCCATTAGCGGCGCCAGTCCGCCCTCTACGTGATACGGCCCTGATACGGGGAAGCGTAGCCCGCTCCATCCCGTCCATTGCGACAGCGGCGCCTGAACCCGCATCGAGCACGGGGCGATTTTCACGAGACGGGCTCCAAGCTGCCAATGCTTGCGCACCCACGGGTCGAAGGGCGCGCCGTCGGCTGTCGTCCAGCTTATGTAGTCCGCAAAGGACGTCAGTGGATAAGCCGGCTTCTTCGTAGGCCGCACGGGTGCGACGAGCGCCTCGAGACCGCTTTGCCGGGCACCGACAGGCTGGGCTTTCCACGGATTGGTGGCGATGTCGGCAAAGGCGATGCCGGGT
This sequence comes from Rhizobium sp. 01T444, assembly GCF_056398305.1. Lineage (NCBI taxonomy): Bacteria > Pseudomonadati > Pseudomonadota > Alphaproteobacteria > Hyphomicrobiales > Rhizobiaceae > Rhizobium > Rhizobium sp. 01T444. The sequence continues at coordinate 13,103 of NZ_JBFTPD010000062.1, read as the reverse complement.
GTGCCGTCCGCTGGGCAGAGGGCCGCCCATTGGCCATTGGGGGCGGCGATGCCCGGAGGCGCGATCACGCTCTGCGGGGCGTGGGAGGCGTAGCTGACCCAATAGGTGTTGCTGGCGGCCAGACCCAGCACTTCGGCGGCAAAGGGCGGGGCTGCGGAGGGTGTTTCTCCCGATGTCGAGAAAAGCACGCAGTCCACATCGAGCCTTTCATATTCGATGAAGATCTCGGGATAATGCGACTCCATGCCGGCAGCGCAGCCGAAGCGCAGGCCGTCCACTTCGAAGGTGACGGGGATCTTGCCCGGCGAATACATGAAGGAGATCTTCGTGTGGGAGAGCAGGCGCTCGTCATAGCGCGTCACCAACTCGCCCCTGTCAGAGATGACATAGAGGCTGTTATGCGGCCGGTGCGGCGGGGTCAGCCGGTGGGGTGCGCCGAAGACCGTCCAAAGTTTCAGCTTCTTTGCGAGCTCTCTCGTCTCCTCCAGCTCCTCGCGCAGAACCTCCCATTGGTAACGGCTTCCAGTCGGAAGCGCCGATCTCGGCGGGGCCGATTTCGGAGAGGATGCGCTTGTGGGGAAAGCAGATCGTTCCCTCGGAAAAGTGGAGGAGGCGGGCGCCGGCATCGCGTGCCTGGCGCATGAGGCGGCGCATTTCGGCGCCGTTGGCGCGGAAGGCGTCGGCATCGCGCGGGTCAAGGCGGACCGTCGTCTGGGCGACCGCCAGCCGCAGGGATTTGCCGGCGGGCTCATCCGCTTGCGGTTCTGTTCGGGATGTTGCTTGCGGTGCGCGGATGTGGCTGAGGGCTGAAGTATAGGATTCGCCGGTCTTTGCGGCGCGGGTGCGCACCCTGCGTTTGAAGTTTCCGTTTCGGGTCATTGTCAGGCCTTTCCGTCACGGGCGCATGTTCCCCGGCAACCAGCCCGAGCGATCGGACCAAGGTTTTCGAACCCGAGACGGAAGTCCCTTTGCCTCCGTTTAAAAGACCCTGCCGGGGAGGATCGATGGAGGTTGGGCGCAGGCCACGCCTGACCCAGAAGATGTCGCTGCCGGCGCGATTCGTCAATCTGGGGAGGTGCCTGTGAGGAGGCTGTGACGCGACTTCCTGGACGGCGGCGGATGATCCGCCGCCGTCGGTTTGCCTTGCGTAGAGTCAGGCGCCTTACGCAGCGGCAATGCCGTTGAGCTCAGCCATTACATCATCACGCAGTTCGATATCGGCAACTGCGAGGTTTTCCCTGAGGTGACCACGCGAGGATGTGCCGGGGATGAGCAGAATGTTCGGCGCGCGCTTCAGGAGCCAGGCGAGCGCCACCTGCAGCGGCGTGGCGCTGAGGCGGGCGGCGACATCCGAGAGCGTCGAGGACTGCAGGGGCGAGAAACCGCCGAGCGGGAAGAACGGCACGTAAGCCGTGCCTTCGTCTGCGAGCTTGTCGATCAGCGCGTCATCCTCACGGTTGGCAAGGTTATACTGGTTCTGGACGCAGACGATCCCGGTGATCCTGCGGCCGTCATCCACCTGTTTTGCCGTGGCATTCGACAGGCCGATATGCTTGATCAGGCCCTGCTGCTGCAGCTCAGCCAGAACGGTCAGCGGCGCTTCGAGCGAGCCTTCGGCCGGGCCGCGCACATCGAACATGGCGCGCAGATTCACCACCTCGATCACGTCGAGGCCGAGGTTTTTCAGGTTGCTGTGGATTGCTGCGGTCAGCTCTTCCTTCGAGAAGGCCGGATTCCAGGAGGCGTCGGCGCCGCGCAGCGCGCCGACCTTGGTGACGATAACGAGATTGTCTCTATAGGGGTGCAGCGCTTCCCTGATGATCTCATTGGTGACGAAGGGGCCGTAGAAATCGCTGGTGTCGATGTGGTCGACGCCGCTTTCGACTGCTTCGCGCAGCACGGCGATCGCCTCGTTTCGATCCCGCGGCGGGCCGAAGACACCCTTGCCGGCGAGCTGCATGGCACCATAGCCGAGCCGCTTTACCGTGCGGTCACCGAGCTTGAAGGTTCCGGATTTTTCGACAGTGGACATGAAATCTCTTCTCCGATTGAAGGCAGGCCCCGATTGAAGGCACGAGGGAGATAGGCCCGTATCATTGCTGCGACAATCGGCTATAATCCGGACGGGCTGTCCTGTATGGAGGACAATCGGTGAGATCAGGATTATGAAGCAAGGTTCGCCAGAAATCAGTGATGTCAGCGCTTTTCTCGCTGTGGCAAGGGCCGGTGGTTTCCGCGAGGCGGAGCGGGCAGGGCATATGAGCTCATCGGCGCTCAGCGATGCGGTGCGGCGGCTGGAGGCGGAACTTGGCGTTCGGCTGCTCAATCGCACGACACGCAGCGTGGTGCCGACGGAGGCCGGCCGCGGGCTGATGGAGCGGCTCGGCCCCGCCTTCAGCGAGATCAATGCGGCGCTCGATTTCGTCAAGGATTTTCGCGATCGGCCGGCCGGTACGCTGAAGCTCAATGTGCCTGTCAGCGCGGCGCGACTGGTGCTGCCGCGCATCGTGCCGGCGTTCCTGAAGAGCTATCCGGATATCCGCCTCGAAATCGTCACCGAGGAGAATTTCGTCGATATCATTGCCGCGGGCTGCGATGCCGGCATCCGCTATGACGAGCGGCTGGAACAGGACATGATTGCGGTGCCGATCGGCCCGCGCGTCCAGCGTTATGCCGGCGGTGCTTCAGCCGCCTATCTCGCAGAACACGGGCGACCGGAGCATCCGCGGGATCTGCTTCGACATGCCTGCATCCGCGGGCGTTTTGCCGGCCGCGCCATCCCGGTCTGGGAGTTCGAGCGCAATGGTGAGATCATCAGGGTCGATCCGCCGAGCCCGCTGATCGTCCAGAATGGCGGCGGCACGGATCTCGCCGTCGATGCGGCCGTTGCCGGAACCGGCGTCGTCTTCACCTTCGAGGATTGGCTGAAACCCTATTTTGCAAGCGGCGCGCTGGAGCCGGTGCTGGAGCCCTGGTGGGAAAGCTTTTCCGGCCCTTTCCTCTACTATCCCGGCCGGCGGCTGGTGCCGGCGCCGTTGCGCGCCTTCATCGATTTCGTCAAGGCGATGCCGCGGGAGGCGTGAGCAGAGATCATCGGCCCGCAACGTGGTAGAGTGGGGGCGGGCGATGCATTCGCCGCATCGCCATCATCAACAGCACCGTCGTAGTGACAATGGAGGGGGAAGATCATGAGCAGCGCAAGCAATATGACCGGCAACGGCACGAGCGAGATGAAGCTGGAGATCATTGTCGTGCCCGTTTCGGATGTCGACCGGGCCAAGGCATTTTACGGCGGGCTCGGCTGGCGCCTCGATGCCGATTATTCCTCTGGTGACAATTACCGGGTGATCCAGTTCACCCCGCCGGGCTCGAACGCCTCCGTCATCTTCGGGAAAAACGTGACACCGGCGGCACCAGGCTCCGCGCAGGGGCTCTATCTCATCGTCTCCGATATCGAGGCGACCCGCAAAGAGTTGCGGGAGCGCGGTGTGGAGGTCAGCGAGGCCTTCCATCCTGAAGGCGAGGTCTATAGCGGGCCTGACGTGCCCTATCTCTTCGGCCGGCGCCGGGTCAGCGGCCCCGATCCCGACCACGGCAGCTACCGCTCCTTCGCTTCCTTCAACGACCCTGACGGCAATGGCTGGCTCCTCCAGGAAATCACCGCCCGGCTGCCGGGTCGCATCACCTCCGACCTTGCCGTCTTCGGCACGGCGAAAGACCTTGCTGCAGGGCTGCGCCGGGCAGCCGAAGCCCATGGCGAGCATGAGAAGCGCAATGGCGGCAAGCATGACGAAAACTGGCCGGACTGGTATGCGGAATACATGATGGCCGAGCAGACGGGCAAGCCGCTGCCGCAATGAAATCATTGGCGAGCGGGGCCGGCCGGATTGGCTGGCCCCGCCGACCATTTTACGGCAGCTCACATCATCAAGGCTCGATCTGGGCCGCCCATTTCCAGAGATCGTCCATCTGGTTCGGCTGAATGCCCATGGCCACCGCGAGCAGATCGATGCGAGGATCGTTGCGGGAATATTCCTGTGCGTCCTCGATCATAATGCGCACGGTTTCCTTGCCCTTCACCGACATGTCAGCCATACCGTTGACGAGGGAGAGGACATCGGCCTTGAAAACCGGCGGCTCGAGTTCGAGTGCAGCGAGCCAGAGCTGCCATTTCTTGAGGGAAGGGAAGGCATCTTCGAGGCCGAGCGGGTCGCGGAGGAATTTGGCGATTAAGGGTTCCTGGTCGTCGTGAGGGGTGAGAGAAAGCCCAATCTGATCGCAAGCATAGACCGCCCTAATATTCCCGTCTTTATCCTGGTCAACGTAAACTGTTGTCATCTCCATAGCCTCTTACAGGTGTAGTCAGTCCAGCCGGACGATGAAATGCTGATGCTAATGAGACCACCCGGGCTGGATCCCACAAGGCGAAAGGTCCCATCAGCGCGGGTGTGGATATCCCATGTGTCGCCGATAGCGATAGTGCCCGTGCCGTTGTTGGCTTGAATAAGCAGCTCATTCTCGCCCACTGTGTCAGCCGCCGTCGCAACACCGCCTTTGAGGGTAATAACGCCGTTGGTGCTGTTGGCCACGATGTTGCTGTTTGCCCGTCCCAGGACCGGAACCCCGACAGGCCAAAAGGCAAACCTCATATTGTCGTTCRTAAAGGCGGCCGAGGTGTTGACCTCGGTTGATGCGGTTGTCTGAACGAAGTTCCCAGTCTGCTTGAACCGGTAGATCTGGGCGCTGGCGTTGGTCAACAGGATACCCACACGACTACCGGGGAGCAGCTCCCAGCCCGTCAGGTTGGTCAAGGAAACACCCGCTTCGGTCGCACTGAGAGTTGCCACGAAGTCAGTGGCACCGGTGCTGAGGTTCCTGACAGCATAAATGAAATAGGTCTTGGAGGCCTGCCCCACGCCGGTGTCAAGGAAACCCGTACCCGTGCCAAAAGTGGCCGAAAGCTGCCTCGTGGTATCAACGGTGGTGGAATGCCGCTTGCCGCCGAAGAAGCCGATGCCGGGGCCGATAGTGATGGATGTGGCGCTGGCCCAGGCCGGGATAAAGCCCACCATGAAGTCCAGGCCGAGCGCCAAGGCCACATATTTGACAATGCTGCCGGCGAGAACCTTTTTCAGGCCCCAGCCTGCCGCGCTGTCGGCAATGGCGAACTCGTCGCCGTCGACGATGTCGGTCTTTGCGGGCGCTGCGTGAAGCCAGCCGGCGAGGGTGTTGGCGACGGTATTGTAGATCGCCAGCGTCTTTCGATACCAGTGGAAGGCGGAAAACAGCCCGGCCGAACCGGGGATCGCAGTATCTTCCGGATTCGTTGCATAGGCAGCCGCCAGCCCAGCGCTCCCATTCGCATCTACCGCTGACTGAGCGGCTTCCGCCGCCTTTTGCACGGTTGTCTGCGTCAGGCCGGCAACGGCTTCGATATCATCGGAAATACCTGCCACAGTCTCCAGATATTGCGAGACGGCGGCAACGGCCTCGAGCGCATCGCCTTTGTCGCTGAGCGTCAGAACGTCTGCAATCAGCTTGTCGATCGTTGCTGAATCGAATGACGGCGGAATGGTGACTGCGCGGGCCGCTCTTTCCTTGAGCTGCTGGAGCCTCATCACAACGAGGTCGAGCGCCTGCTCCACGGTCTCCGCATAATAGGCGCCCTGGTTTTCCAGGTCGGTTTCCTGGTAAAGGGCACGTCCAGCAGCAAAGTTATCTTGGTGCCGGCCGCCGGGGCGGGGACGATGACCGCGCTTCCGCCGCCATCATTGCCAGTGCCGGTCACAGTGTAATCGGCGTCGAGCACCAGGATTGAATCCGTGCCCGATGCATCCGTCCGGATCACCTGCAGATGACGGGGCTCCAGGATCTTGAACTTGTATTCGAAAGCCGTGGCGACGCCGTCCCCATTATAGGGGCCGGATCGGTTTATCTCGCTCGAAATGGTCATGTGATTGTACCTCTGGTTTCCTGAACCATAGGCTCAGGAAGGTTGTCGGCCTGACCTGGCCAATCCGCTTCGAGCGCGAGATGGTCTTGCTTCGTCACCGGGCAGACGGGCCTTGTTCGCGGCCGTGACAGCAGGCGCCTTGATCGCTGCGTTTTCATGTGGGTGAGAGAAGTCCTGATGTCTTGTCAGCTTTCCGCTGGTATCCGATCGTCACGGCCCTTCAGCTCGGCTTCGACGCCATGATCGCCACGACATCACCGATGGGCTACGGCCATGTCTATGCGCCGCAGCACTATGTCGACGCGTGGCTTGCGGTGACGGACCCGCCGGGGTGGTCGCCCGAGGCGGTGGAGCGGCTCAAGGTTCAGTTCGAGAAGGCGTCAGTTGGGAAGTGAGGCGTTGGCCATGCTTTCCTGCGAGGATAAAGACGTTTGGTTTTCACTGATGCAGGGTGTCAGCGATTGAGCATGAATAATTCATACTCGTTTGCAACTTCATCCTGCGTAGGCTTCTTGCCGTTTTTCTTCGTCAGTTCGGCTTCAAACTCCATCCTGAGATCGCGCGGAATATCTTCATACTGCACGGCGATATCGTAGCTCTGATCGTCGGTAAGCGAGTTGACCTGATAGAGGTAGCCGGAGCTCTTTGCGGGAGTTCCGCCGCTGAAAAAAGAGTTCGGCGTGCTGACGACGATCGGGAACAGCAGGCGGTTGATCATTTTCTGGGTATCGCTCTGGGTCGGGTTCTGGCCGTCGTTCTTGTCCTTGAATACATCCATCTGATCGAGGAGTGCTGACCGGAATTCGGCAACGCGGCGCGGGACACTATAGGAGGTGGCGAAGCCGCCGTCCTGAGTGAGGAGGCCAAGAGCTTCCAGTTGGGGTTTCGCGAGTTCGAAGGCGGTATTGATATCGAGGCTTTCGAGCCGGGCCTTTCGCAGGTCGGTGAGTGCCGTTTGTCGCCAGCCGGTGACTTTTTCCCAATCCTTGTCAGAGAGCTTGGGACGGTATTCGAGGAGATCGATTTGCGAGAAGGCGGCCGGATCCCTGGCGAACTCGGTCTGCAGGTCGTAGAGCGTCTGCGTATCCGTCGCCGGCTGGCCATAGGCGCGGACCTTTTCCTTGTAGTCGCGCAGCGTAAGCAAGCCGGATGGGCCGATGGCCTGCTGGATGTGGACGGGCAGTTTCGTCGGGTCGAAGGTCGGGTCTGCGATGACCTGGTTGTTTGCCCATTCCTGCACCTGCACGCGCTGGGCGTCGAGCGCCTTCTTCTGCGAGACGGTATAGGCGTTGAGCTGGGCTTCAGTGGCGGCGCGCAGCGCCGGGTCGGTGATGCTGTTCAGGCTCTCTTCGATCCTGCGCAGGCCCTCGGGATTGTAGTTCGGCAGGGTCATGGTCTTTTCGTCGACGGTGCCGGATGTGCGGAAACTGACGACCTCGTTTGCGGCGTGGGCGGTTAGCGCCGTATCGCCTGTTTGCCTCGGATCGGGGCCGAGCACGAGGATGTTGCCGTCGGCATCGTAGCCGCGGAAGAAGCCGATCTGACCCTTGTCGGTGCCGTTGTTGCTACCGGCGCCTTTCTTTTGCTGCGGGCCGAGCACGACGATGTCTCCGGGGCGGGGTGTCTGCGTCGGCAGGCCGAAATGGCGGAAGCTTGTGGCGTCGGCAGAAGCGCTGCCGACGAGATTGGTAGGCGCTGCGGCGGTGCCCAGGAGGGCGCCTGTGACATCGCTCAGCCAGCCCCTGAGCGAGGGATCGACCGTGTTGCCGGCGGCATTTTTCACGAAGCCTGCCAGTGCCAGATCGTCCTTCGCTTTGCCGGGGAAGGCGAGCGTGGCGGCGACAGTGCGGAAATCTTCGGGGCCGCTAGGCTGGCGGGGTTTGGGCTGAGGCGTGTCTGACTGCGGGCTGGTGGTTGGCGAGACAGCGGTTCGATTGCCGGCGGTTTGCAGGGCTGCGGTCTTGCCCGCCGAAGGCCGCGCGCCGAGCGTGCGTGCTCTCCCGGTTGTGCTGCCGGCGCCATCCGTTTCGAGGCCGGTGGTTCTTGCGCCTGCGACGGAAGGCTGAGTGGGGCCACCTGTCTGTGGCCGGCCGCCCGTGACGGCATCGGCGTTTGCAGCCGGTGCGGCGGGCGAGGGGCCGGCACCGGCATCCGGCGCGCCCGTATAGGTCGGCAGCCGGCCGGCGATAATGTCGGTGGCGTTGTGTCTGGCCTTTTCGTCCTGGACTGCGGGTTCCAGCGATATCAGCACTGCGGTGCTGTCGGCCGGCAGCATCCTGTCGCCGGCGTCCTTGACATATTGCTCGGCCTCGATGGGGCTGTCATTGGCCATGCGCAGCGCCACGTTCCTCGTCGTGTCGGAGACGTATCGGGCGCGTTCCTGGTCGAGCTTTTCCTTGCTCCAGCCCTGCATGTGGCCCTGATGCTCGATCTCGGTGACGCCTTTGCGGATTTCGGCATCGACCTTGGCCGGATCGCTATAGACGGCGACGGCATTGGCGCTGGCGGATTTGATGCTGTTGGCCGAGGTCTCGGCAAACCATGCCTTGCGCTGGTCGAATGTGTGGCGGATCGTGCTGTCCAGCAACGTGTTCATGCTGGCGCGGCTGGTCTCTTCATAGGTGCGGGCGGCACCCGGCGTCAGGCCCTTGCCGAATTCGGCGCGCTTCTGCTCGGCAAGCTTTTCGAAGGTGGCGCGGCCTTCCACGGCGGCGCGGCCGGTCAGCGTCAGGAAGCCGCTCTTGCCGTAAAGCTGCTCGCGCTGCCAGTCGTTGAGCTTCGTCTGTGCATCCTTGGCGGCATTGGCATTATCAAGCTTCTCCACCTCCACCACGGCTTCGCCGAGCGTGCCCATGCCGGTTGCGAGCCCCTGCATGCCCTTGCCGATGGCGGAGCCGAAAGCCTCTGCATCGGCCTGCACGGTGAATCCCTCGGTATATTCGGGGCGCAGCGGGACGTGCTGTTGCGTATCCTGATAGGTCGGAACTGTCGGCATGCATCACCTCACTTGATATAGCCCAGGGTCTTTGCCTGGGTGTAGACCTTGCCCGTGCCGCCGAGGATCGTGCCGAAGGCATCGAGATAGCCGCCTTTCACAGCGGCGTCGGCGCGCATGCGGTCCAGCTTGGCGCTTGCCAGCTGGTTGGTGCCCTGCACCTTGTAGCCATAGGCTTCGCGATAGGCATTGGTGCGCACGTTCAGCGCATCGATCTCCCCCATCTTGGCGGTGTCGACGATCGTATCCAGCGGCGAGCCGAAGGAGAGATCGACGCCGTTTGCGGCGATCGCGGCTTTCTGGCGGCCTTCGAGCTGGGAGGTCTGCAGGCGCTTCTGCTGCTCTTCCTGCTTGCCGCGCTCGATCGCGTCCTTCGCTTGTTTGTCGGCGATCTGCGCATTCATTTCGGCGACCTGGGCGTTGTATTTGTTCGCCTCCGCCGTCGCCTTTGCCTGCTGCACCTGGCCGGCGGCGCCGAGAAGCGTCGACCCCAGTGTCAGCGCAAGACCAAGATCACACATCCGCTTCTCCCATTTCGAATAGCCGGAATGGATGCCCGTTGATCTCGACGGGTTCGAACAGCTGGAAGCCCAGCCATTCGAGCCAGCGTAGGGAGATCGTATTGCGCGCATCCACGAAGTTTCGAAGCAAGCCGTAGCGGCTCAACAGTTGAGCCGGCCAATTGCGCGAGATCTTGAGAAAGCCGCGGAAATTCTTCTCCACCGCGTCCGTGCCGAGCAGCCAGGGCGCACCGATACCGGTCAGGATGTTGATATCGCCGACACCCCACATCACCTCCGGCCGGCCATCGAAGAGGGCGGTCCACGCCTGAGAGGAGTGGCGGTAGGAAAAGGAGAGCGCCGAAAGCGGCGAGCGGCCGGAGGCGGCGAAAACCTCGTGGCGGTCGGCTGAGCGCATGCGCGCGGCAATCTGCCTGACATGGCTCGGCCGCGCCTCGATAATGGCGATTTCAGCGGCCAAGGGTGACATCCGGCATGATGGAGAGAATGGTCATCGGCAGCGGATCGAACTGCTTCACCCACATGGCGCCGCTGGTGCTCCAGTCCCAATAAGGGGTGATGGTGAGATCGCCGGTATAGAGGCTGATCGCCTCGTTCCAGTTTTCGTTGCGGCGCTGCTTGTATTCCACCAACGTGCCGCCGTCGCGCTCGCCGTCCTGAGGGCCGGTGAAAATGCCGCGGGTGTTTTCCACCCGGAAGGTCACTTCGGAGATGGATTTGCTGCGGCCCTGCACGGTGCCGAGGCCCTGCACCTGGCCGACATCGAGATCGAGCGTCTCGATCGCCGCCGTCACCGGCAGGCCGACATGGATCTTCGATGCCGCGTTCCGCAGCCGCACGCTGCCGCCTGTGACGGTGAGATTGCGCACGACATTGCCGTCTGCGAGCGCCACGAGCGTCTGGCCCTCGAGATGGTTTAGCCCGTTCAGCACCGTCGCCGGCGGGCCGGAATAGGTGAGGCCGCAATCGACGAAGAAGGCGTCCTGCACATCCTCGAAGGCGCGGCTGTGCAGCCGCTCGATATAGCGCTTCTGCTGGCCATTGATCGTGCGCCGGACGATGAAATAGGGCACGTCCTCGCCCTCTTCCTCGATCACGGTCACATCCTCGAAGAAGGCATCGTTGCCGGGGCCGCTTTCGTGGCGCGTCCAAGCCCAGACATCCTGCTCCTTCATGTAGGTGAGCGACACCAGCGCCCCGTCATCAAGCACCACCCAGACGACGGAGTCGGGTGCCTGGGCATAATCCCAGGCTGATATCTCGCGGCCCTTGAAGAGGTGACGGGCAAGGATCGTCAGATCCTTCCCGACATAGCTGTCCTGCGTATAGTCATAGGAGAAATCGCGCACCACGCCGCCAAGGCGCTGGGCAAAAAGCACCGTATTGCCGACGACGATCGGCTGCACCTTGGCGGCTCCGCGATAGCCCTGGTTATCGAGCTTGATGGCGGAGGGGGAAATCGCATCCGAGGTCGAGCCGCCGGTGACGATCCATTCGGAACCGGAGGTCAAAAGCAGCAGGCCGCGTACCGAGATCATCGAGCGGATCTCGTTCACCTGCCGGGCGCGGATGCGGAAGGTCACGGCGTCACTTGCCTTTGCGGGCGAGGAGACGCCAAAATTTTCGTAATTGGCGGACTGGCTGAGCCAGACTGCCTGCGGGTCGTTCTGTGTCGAGGCGAAGGCGAGGCGCTGCTCGATGAAGGTGACGCAGCGCGGATAATTGCCCGCCGCATCGAAAGGGTTGCGGCCGCTCTGCGGCGTGTCGGAGAGATCGGGCGTGATGTTCTCGTCATCGAAGCTCAGGCCCGTCGTGCCGCCGACATAGCCGAAAATGCCGTTATCGTCGCGGTAGACGATATAGCGCGCCGCACCCGCAACGGCGCTCCAGGCCACGCGGTTAATGCCGCCCTGGATGGCGAGGTCGTTGACGGTGGCGCCGGCATTGGACGGCAGGCTTTCCTCGCCGCTATCGGCGACGGAAGAGACACGGTAGCGGTATGTGGTTGCCACATAACCCGGCTTGCCTGCTGTATCGCCGGGCTTGGTGACGACAGGTGTTCCTGCCGGCGGGTTGATCAGCGGCTTGAACTGGACCGTCGTCAGTGTCCAGTTGTTGTCGGCCAGCCGCCCGAGTTTGCGTACGGGGTGATTGACGTGGCAGAGGTAGAGCACGTCGGCTTCCTGCACGAACACGAGGTCCTGCACGTCTGCTGCCGTATAGGCGGTCGCAACCTCGTAAGGGGCGGCGCCCGTCAGCACCAGCCCGCCATCGCGGAAGATACGGATGTATTTGTCACCGAATTCGAGGATATAGGTCTGCTCGGTATTGAACTGAAACCGGATCAGCCGGGCCTGCTTCGAGCTGTCCTTGATCTCGTGGACGAATTGCAGCCCGGCCCGGTTCGACACACCACCATGCGGGTGCACGAAGACATTCAGCGCCGTGCGCAGGCCGCTCTGATATTTGGTAAGATCGACGCGGGCGCCGAGGGCGGGCGAAAGTTCGCCGGCGGTGAAGGAAGGCTGGTAGGCGCGAAAATCAGCCATGGGCGCGCACCGCGATCAGCTCGCTCACGAAACGCTCGCTCGTGTGCCTCACCTGATTGGCCTCGGCCTGCTCGGCCGCCCGCTGGCTGCTCTGCGCCAGCGCCATCGCATCGGCGCGGATCTTCGGATCGCGCGTCAGCGGCATGGCAAGGCGCACGGCCAGATGCCAGGCGAGCGCCTCGATGAAGAGCGGCGAATATTTCGTCGGGTCGGTGAGCCGGCAGGTATAGCGCAGCAGCGCCGGCGAGAGATCGCAATAGAGCCGGTCGCCCTCGAGCGCATAAGCATATTGCATCTCGCGCCCGGCCTCATCGAGATCGGGCTTCAGTGTTTCGGGCGGTATGACGGCATCGGCGGAATAACGGGGCCTGATCCAGCGGATCTGCAGGCAATCGGCCGGCCGTGCATAGGAGTGGCGCCACACACCCGGCTTGTCATTGTCGAGCGCGCCCAGCGCCACGGTCTTGCCCGCCACAGCCCAAGGGAAGGATTGCAGCAGTACATCGCGGGTCTGCGCATAGAACTGATTGCAGGCGCGCGCCTCGGCGCTCTTTTCGGTGAGATCGTTGATATTGTCCTTGCCGATATTGGAAAGGGCGAGATTGCAGATAGAGACGACGGTAGCCATGAACCAACCTCTTCAGTTGGGGTAGGGCTAACGTGGGGATGGTTGTTAGGGTGAAGTGGGGCGATACCTTCATCGGTTTGGCCGTGATGAACGCGGACAAAAGACCCCCGCCCCAAACCCCACAAGGGGGCCTTCGACAGTGCAGCCTTTTACCCCACCTTGCGGCCGATAAATAAGCCCGTCTCCTTGCCCACCTCAAGCACGCCGCCGCCCGCACGGAAAGCCTCTGATATCGCCGCCCGAAACGCCGCAAGCTCCGCCTCATCAGCCCGATCGCCCGGCGGATAGGAGGTCAGCGCCAGGAACACGTCTTCCGGCTCGGTTATTCGCATGTGCGCCGGATGCTCGCTCATGATGACATTGCCAAACTGCGCCTGCATCAGCCGCTCCGCCGTCTCGTAGCCGAAGGCCGCACCCGCGGGGTCGTATGGCGGGCTGCCGAACACCTGCCGAACAC
>NZ_JBFTPD010000061.1:0-14950 GCF_056398305.1 Rhizobium sp. 01T444 | reverse complement strand
GACCTTGTCATGGGTATAGTCGAGCGACACGCCCCAGTTCGGCAGGTTGAAGTCGCCCAGCCACCAGGTGACGCGGCCGCCGTAATAGGGCGGGCTGCCGAACGACTTGCCCTCCCAGCCGGCSCTGAAGGAGGTGCCGTCGGAAACATCGACGTGGCTATGCGGCGCCGTCTGGTAACCGCCATAGATAGAAAATTCCAGATCTTCAGCCGAAGCCGTGCCGGCCACCGATGCAAGTGCGGAAAACGCAATGCCCGCCAGAAGCATGGTGGAAAGACGCAATGCATATGCCATTGAATGTCCCCGAAGTACCGAAAGGTGATCAGGTCGATTCTGTGGCAGAGTTCTGTGTCACAATCTTAACAAACAAAAAGGCGCACGATGTACGCCTTTATTTTTTTGTTGAAAGTGTGGCTCAACCGCCAAACATGGTGCGCAGGATATCGATGCCCTTGTCTTGGAAGGCGACATTGCCCTGCTTGTTGCCGGGACCGACGACGATGACCTTGGTGCCGACGGAGACGCGGCTGTAAAGATGCGACACATCATTGTTCATCATGCGGATGCAGCCTGAGGACATGTTGAGGCCGATCGTCCAGGGCTGGTTGGTGCCGTGAATGCGGAAGATCGTGTCGCGGCCGCCCTTGTAGAGATACATGGCGCGCGCACCGAGCGGATTATCAGGGCCGCCGGGCTGAACGGCGGGAAGATTGTGACCTTCGCGGGCCTCGCGGGCGCGCATCTCAGCCGGCGGCGTCCAGCTCGGCCACTCGGCCATGCGGCCGACCGTCACGACACCCGACCAGCCGAAACCGTCGCGGCCGACGCCGATGCCGTAGCGCGTGGCGCGGTTATTGCCTTCGACGAGGTAGAGAAACTTGTTGTTGGTGTCGACGATAATGGTGCCGGGCTTTTCGCTGGTGGCAAGACGGACGACACGCTTGCGGAACTGTGGCTTGATCTCACGGGTCTGCTTGACGCCGCGCACGGCGTCCGTAGCCGTCATGACCGGTTCCGCGCTGACGGTCACAACTGTACAGGACAGCGCGACGGCAGCCGCCGCCGCGAGCCTAAAAAACTGCTTCATTTTCGATACCCTCTCCTTCAGACCGCGTAGAGGCTAGTCAAATCGGTTTGAATTTCAAGTCGGAGAGGTGAGGGACACGGTTTTTTGTTGTCCAGCGGGCGGCTGTTCTTGCCGTCCGCTGGCGTTATTTGGCCTTTACATCACGATGACGCGGGTGCCGATATTGACGCGATCATAAAGGTCGACCACGTCCTCGTTGCGCATGCGGATACAGCCGGAGGAGACGGCGCTGCCGATCGTCCAGGGCGCATTGGTGCCGTGAATGCGGTATAGCGTGGAACCGAGATACATGGCACGGGCGCCGAGCGGATTTTCCGGGCCGCCATCCATGCGGGCGGGAAGATAATGGCCCTTGGCGGCTTCGCGGCTCACCATTTCCGAGGGCGGCGTCCAATCCGGCCACTCCGCCTTGCGGGTGATCTTGTGGGCGCCTGCCCATTCGAAGCCGGGCTTGCCGACGCCGACGCCGTAGCGGCGGGCCTTGCCGCCATCCACGACGAGGTAGAGGAAGCGGTTGTTGGTGTCGATGATAAGCGTGCCGGGCCTTTCCTTCGTATCGTAATCGACGATCTGCGGCAGGAACTGCGGCTCGACCTGCCCACGGATGACGGGGACGCCGGGACGGATGGCCGACACGGTCTGCGGTGCCGGCTGCGGCGCGCGCTGGATGTACGTCCGGCGCTGGAAAAGGCCGCGCTGCTGTACGACGACCGGCCGCTGGTAGACGACGGGACGAACCGAGCCGCCGCCGAGCTGGTTGATCCAGGGGGCGGTGAGATCGGGGCTCAACACCACGGGCGGACGGGAGGCGTAGCGGTCGTCTGCAAGGGCGGCCGTGGACAGAATGCCGAGCATGGCTGCGGCAAGGACAAGGGGTTTCATCATCGGACGAACTCTCTACAAATGACCGAAAATGCGCTAGCGGAATTGTCCGCCTGCGGTCATGCTGCCACCGCGTTCGCCAGCGAATGGTAAATACGGATTCATTAAAAGGCGACGGACGGAATAAACTTTTCGTCAGGGTTACCGTTCGGTTTGGAAAGAAGGTTTGCAAATGGTAAAGCCGGATTCACAGCCGCAAAACGAGAAGAAAATATGAGCGAAACCGGCATCATCATCGGCGAGGACGGCAGGAGCCGCTGCCACTGGCATGCGAATCTGCCCGACTATCTGCGCTACCACGATGAGGAGTGGGGCAGGCCTGTCACCGATGACATCAGGCTCTTCGAAAAGATCTGTCTCGAAGGTTTTCAGTCCGGTCTTTCCTGGCTGACGATCCTGCGCAAGCGCGAGAATTTCCGCGCTGCTTTCGCCGGCTTCGATTTCGAGAAGGTGGCGCGCTTCGGCGACGAGGATATCGCTCGCTGCCTCGCTGACGCCGGCATCATCCGCCATCGCGGCAAGATCGTATCGACGATCAACAATGCGCGTCGCGCAATCGATCTCAGGAGCGAATTCGGCTCTCTCGCCCGCTACTTCTGGAACTATGAGCCGCGCCAGGAAGATCGGCCTGCCGTCGTCGACCGCCAGCATATCGTCACCAATCCGACCACCGCCACGTCAGTCAGGATTTCCAAGGATTTGAAGAAGCGCGGCTGGACCTTTGTCGGACCGACCACAGTTTATGCCTTCATGCAGGCTATGGGTCTCGTCAACGATCATCTCGAAGGCTGCTTCTGTCGCGCTGAAGTGGAGGCGATGCGCGCAGCATTGGTGCGCCCGTGAAGCCGCTTCTTGTGTTTGCCACAGCACTTTTCCTGTCCGCCTCCGCAGCTCTTGCGCAGACGCCGCAACTCGACCCAGGCGAGAAAATCGAAAAGCTGCAGTTCCCCGCCGTGACCATGCAATTGAAGGGTTGGACCAAGTTCGGCAACAGCCACGTCTATACGCTGCCGGTGCGCGCCGGCCAGCATGTGAAGATCAGCTTCGAGACAAGGAGCAAATTCGCCTATCTCGCAATCTTCGATCTGTCGAAACCCGATGACGAAGCCTTTTTCGGGACGGACGAGGACGGCATCAGCTACGAGACGACAGTCAAGGAAAACGCCACCTGGCTGCTGCGCCCTTACTATTCCAAGGTCTCGCCGCGCCGCGGGCTGGGCGCGCCCTACAGCATCCTGATCGAACCGCTTGCCGCGGCTCCTCAGCCGGTGAAGCCGGCGCCTCAACAGGAGGAGCGGCCGTCACTCTTTCCGAAGCGGTAACCGAGAGCAATTCTAGCAAAACTGTGCAGCGGTTTTGCGTCCGGAATTGCGTAAGGATGCTTTAGCCAAGCCCGTCGATCAGCCCGCGCAATTCGCCGAGATGGACGATCCTGCGGAAGCGCGGCGCGTCCTTCGGCTCCTCGACCCGCTCCAGGACCCAGGTGAGCTCGTGGGGCACAAAGACACCGTAGCTGCCGGCGGCAATGGCCGGTACGATATCGGACTTCAGTGAATTGCCGACCATCATCGCCCGCTCCGGCCCGTCGCCGACCTTGGAGAAGATGCGCCGATAGGTGACCGCCGTCTTGTCGGAGACGATCTCGACAGCATCGAAATAGTCGCCAAGTCCAGACTGGGCGAGCTTGCGCTCCTGATCGAAGAGATCACCCTTGGTGATCACCACCAGCAGATATTTTCCCGCAAGCGTTTCCAGTGTGTCGCGCACATGCGGCAGGGTTTCGACCGGATGGGACAGAAGGTCGCGTCCGGTATCGAGGATCTTGGCGATTACACTCGCCGGCACCTTGCCCTCGGTGATTTCGATCGCCGTTTCGATCATCGACAGCGTGAAGCCTTTGATGCCGAAACCGTAATGGGCGAGGTTGCGTTTTTCGGCTTCGAGAAGCCGCTCGGAAATCTTCGCGCCCTCGGCGAAATCGGCGAGAAGCCGGGTAAAATGCTCTTCCGTCAGTCTGTAATAGTGTTCGTTCTGCCAGAGTGTGTCATCGGCATCGAAACCGATCGTCGTCAATGGTCGGGCGGTCATATACGCACCTCTAGAAATACGCCCTGTCGATATAAGGCGGGCAATCTATTCCCAGCCTGTGTCGAGACAAGGGCGTCTCCACGGGGCCGTGTTCCGTTGAAAAACGCCGGCCGGCGACCTACATGAAAAGTGCCTCACCTTGCAGCCAGCCCCGGCTGTGCCTGTTACGCGCAGGCCAATAATCAAAAAATAGAGTTCAGCAGTCCGCAAGCCCCTATTGCGGCAGACACAAGGGAATTTCTCGACATGCGTTACRATCAACTCGGAAATACCGGACTTTTCGTATCTGAAATCTGCCTTGGAACCATGACATTCGGGGAGGCCAAGCAAGGCACCCCCTGGGGCGCCATTGCCGATGTCGACCAGAAGGCGGCCGATGAGATCGTCCAGCGTTCACTGGATGCCGGCGTCAATTTCATCGATACCGCAGACGTCTATTCGTTTGGTGAATCCGAGCGGCTGCTCGGCCAGGCACTGAAGAACCTTAGCGTGCCGCGCAAGGATGTCGTCATCGCCACCAAGGTCTATGGCGTTATGGGCGACAAGCCGAACGATCGCGGCGCCTCGCGCGGCCATATCATGGATTCCGTCGAGGCAAGCCTCAAGCGCCTGCAGACGGACCATATCGATCTCTACCAGATCCATGCCACCGATCCGGTCACCCCGATCGATGAGACGTTGCGTGCGCTCGACGATCTCGTTTCCCGTGGGCTCGTGCGTTACGTCGGCGTGTCCAACTGGCAGGCTTGGCGCATCGCCAAGGCGCTCGGCATTTCCGAGCGTAAGGACTATGCCCGTTTTGAGACCGTGCAGGCCTATTATTCGATTGCCGGACGTGACCTCGAACGCGATATCGTGCCGCTGCTGCAGGAAGAAAAGCTCGGCCTGATGGTCTGGTCGCCGCTCGCTGGCGGCCTGCTCTCGGGCAAGTATGGTCCGGGCGCACCAGGCAATGGTGAAGGCCGCCGCGCCAATTTCGACTTCCCGCCTGTCGATAAGGATCGGGCCTGGGCTTGTGTCGCCGTCATGCGCGAAATCGCCGAAAAGCATGGCGTCAGCGTCGCCACGGTAGCGCTTGCCTATATCCTCGCCAAGCCCTTCGTCACGACCGTCATCATCGGCGCCAAGCGTGTCGACCAGCTCGACCAGAACCTTGCTGCCGTCACGCTGAAGCTCGATGCAGAGGAGATCAAGAAACTCGATGAGGTCAGCGCTCTCGCTCCGGAATATCCGGGCTGGATGCTTTCCCGCCAGGCCGCCGGCCGCCGCCCGGTCGATTTCGAGCCCAAAGCCTGATCAAGCAAAGGACTGATTGAAGAGGGCCGCCGTTCCGACGGCGGCCCTTATTCTTTGCTGTCGACTTACTTGCCGTGCGCCTTCAGCCAGGCGTTCATCTCGGCGATTTCAGCCTCCTGCGCCTTGATGACACTCTCGGCAAGTTTGCGGATTTCCGGATCCTTTCCGTACTGCAGCTCGATCTTTGCCATGTCGATCGCTCCCTGATGGTGAGGGATCATGCTGCGGACGAAATCCACATCGGTATCGCCGCTCAGTTTGATCATCATATCCTTGTGCATCCTGTCATTGGCCTCCGTGAAAGCCTGGCTGGATGGGCCGTGGCCGCCCATGTGCTTGGACATGTCCATGGTCGGCATATCCTCGGCAAAGGCCGGCGCAGCAAAGGCGATGCTGGCGGAAAGGGCGATGATTTTCAGAGACATGAGTATTCCTTCCTCTGTCTGACAATAGGGTCTGATGGCAGCGCATCGCTGCCGTTCTGCAAAAAGGGATCGTCAGACGAAGCGGGGAGGCGGTGCCTGTGGTGTGGGCCTGTTGTCCCTGAGCGCCCGGTCGAGCGCAGGAGACGGATAGGCGAAAACATGCTTGCCGCCATCGGCAAGCAGATCGGCCGGCGGCAGCACCATGCAGGCGGCGCAAAGCGGCATATGGGCAACGCCTGTGGAGCAAGGGTCTTTCGCAGAATCGGCCTTAGCCGCCATGTCGGGCATGGCCATGCCCTCCATGTGATGATGCGTCATGCTGGCTTCGGTCTGAACCGCAGTGCTCATCGATGCGCAGGTCGGGCAGCCAGCCCATGCCGACAGGGTGCTGTAGACCAGCCAGCCGAAAAACATCGTCATGAGAGCCAATGCGCGCATGCGAGAAACATAGGCAAGCCCAGGCGAAAAGCCAAGCCGCTCACCAGGCAGCAATAACCTTGTGAACGATCTGGTAGTCACGGCTTTCTTCGCCGAGCGGGGCGACGGGCCAATCCCAGCCGGCCCTCGCCTCGGGCCGCGCCACGCCATGCAGCAGGTCGGCTTCCTCATGTACTTTGCCGGTCCGGTCGATGACCACATAGGAGATATCGGTTACCAGGCAGGTGCGGCAGGGCTGCGCCGCAAGTCCCTCGATATGCGCCGCTATCAGCCGCTCGACGGTATATTCAGGCATCCCGGATGGAGCTTCTGCCTCATATTGTCGTTTGACGCCCCGGCCGACCTGCGAGAGCAGGTTGGCGGAAACGACGAAATCGAGATAGGGCACGCTGCGCAGGAAGCCGAGCGGCTCGGGATCGTGTCCTGCCTTGAGATCGTCATAGCCGGAGAGATCGCGTTCGATCAGCCGCACGTTCCGATAGCGCTTGCCCCTCAGCCGCAGGCGCACGGATGCCAGATGCACGAGATCGACGAGCACGACCGTATCGAAACTCCCAGCCAGATCCTCGATCGGCACGTCCCGGAGCAGTCCTGAGCCGAGCACGACGGCGGTCCGCCGCTGTGACAGGCCTGATATCGCGGCGCGAATGGCATCCTTGCTGTTGGCCTCATGGGCCGCCCAATCGCGGCTGCAGCGGCCGGCGCGCGACCACAGATTGACCGAATAGCGCACGAAGCGGCGGTGCGCGCTGCCCGTAAGCGCTGCTGTGGCGAGATACTGAAGCGCTTCCGCGATCATGGCTATATCCTGATAACAGGTTCTTTCCGCATCGTTCCATCGATTCTGGTCGCCATATCAAGGCCCTTGCCCTTGCCGCTACCCGCCCAATCCGCTAGGAAACCGCCACTGTCACATATGTGGAAATCCCCCGAAATGAACGACAAGCAGAAGAAACCGCAAAAGCTCAAGGCCCGCCTTCCGCGCGGCTTTGTCGACCGCTCCGCAGCCGATCTCCGCGCCGCCAACGAAATGACCGCGAAGATCCGCGAGGTCTATGAGCATTATGGTTTCGATCCGGTCGAAACGCCGCTGCTTGAATATACCGATGCGCTCGGCAAGTTCCTGCCCGACAGTGACCGTCCGAACGAGGGCGTCTTCTCGCTGCAGGACGATGACGAGCAGTGGATGTCGCTGCGTTACGACCTGACGGCGCCGCTCGCCCGTCACGTCGCCGAGAATTTCAACGAGATCCAACTTCCCTATCGCACCTATCGCGCCGGTTACGTTTTCCGCAACGAGAAGCCGGGTCCGGGCCGCTTCCGCCAGTTCATGCAGTTCGATGCCGATACTGTCGGCGCACCGGGCGTTCAGGCCGATGCCGAAATGTGCATGATGATGTCCGATACGCTGGAAGCTCTCGGCATCAAGCGCGGCGACTATGTCATCCGCGTCAACAACCGCAAGGTTCTGGATGGCGTGCTGGAAGCAATCGGCCTCGGCGGCGATGACAAGGCCGGCCAGCGCCTCAATGTGCTGCGCGCGATCGACAAGCTCGACAAGTTCGGCCCGGAAGGTGTTGCCCTGCTGCTCGGCCCCGGCCGCAAGGATGAATCCGGCGACTTCACTAAGGGTGCCGGCCTTGACCAGAGCCAGATCGAGAAGGTTCTCTTCTTCGTCGGCATCAAGGATTATGCTGAAAGTGCCGCCCAACTGGCAGAGCTAGTCGCCGGCACCGGGAAGGGCGTCGAAGGCGTCGAGGAGCTGAATTTCATCGGCGCGCTCGTCACCAGCGCCGGCTATCAGTCCGACCGCATCAAGATCGATCCCTCTGTTGTCCGCGGCCTCGAATATTATACCGGCCCGGTCTATGAGGCTGAACTGCTCTTCGACGTCACCAACGAAAAGGGCGAAAAGGTTGTCTTCGGCTCCGTCGGCGGCGGCGGCCGCTATGACGGTCTCGTCTCCCGCTTCATGGGCCAGCCGGTGCCGGCCACTGGCTTCTCGATCGGCGTCTCGCGCCTGATGACGGCGCTGAAGAACCTCGGCAAGCTCGGCCAGCAGGATATTATCGAGCCGGTGCTGGTCACCGTCATGGACGGCGATGTCGGGGCGATGGGCCGCTACCAGCGCTTCACGCAGGAGCTTCGTGCCGCCGGCATCCGCGCCGAGATGTTCCAGGGCAACTGGAAGAAATTCGGCAATCAGCTGAAATATGCCGACCGCCGCGGTTGCCCGATCGCCATCATCCAGGGCGGCGACGAGCGTGCGCAGGGCGTCGTGCAGATCAAGGATCTGATCGAAGGCAAGCGCCTCTCCGGCGAGATCGAGGACAATACGACCTGGCGCGAGGCGCGCGTGGCACAGGAAACCGTTGCGGAAGCCGATCTGATCGCCAAGGTGAAGGAAATCCTCGCCGCCCAGGCGGAGGACCGGAAGAGGGCGGGCTGATATGGCCCTGATCAACCTTCCTGATTTCTCCGGCGAGCTTCTGGACGAATTTTCCGCCCGCAAGGCGGAGCGTATCGACACACCGGTCATCCAGCCGGCCGAACCCTTTCTCGATATCGCCGGCGAAGATCTTCGCCGGCGTATCTTCATGACGGAAAGCGAGACCGGCGCCAGCCTCTGCCTGCGCCCGGAATTCACCATCCCCGTCTGTCTGCGCCATATCGAGAGCGCAACGGGCACGCCGAAGCGCTATTCCTATCTCGGCGAAGTCTTCCGCCAGCGCCGCGACGGCAGCAACGAGTTCTATCAGGCCGGCATCGAAGATCTCGGCGATATCAATCTCGCCAGCGCCGATGCCCGCGCAATCGGCGATGCCGTCGGCATTCTCTCTCGCCTGCTACCAGGCCGGCAGCTCGCCGTCACGATCGGCGATCAGGCCGTATTCGAGGCCGTCGTGCAGGCTCTTGGCCTGCCGCTCGGTTGGCAGAAGCGGCTGATCCATGCCTTCGGCAATATGATCCAGCTTGAGAGCCTGCTGGCGGGTCTCGTGAGCCCGCAATTCGTCACCGGCCTCGACGATCATGTCGCAGGCCTTGTCGGCCTCGAGGATGAAACGGCGCTGATTTCCTATATCGACGAGACGATGCAGGCGACCGGCTATTCCACCAATGCCAGCCGCTCGCCGCAGGAGATCGCCCGGCGGCTCAAGGAAAAGCTCGTCCTCTCCGAGACCCGTCTCGATGATGCGGCCTTCCAGGTGCTGGAAAAGTTCCTGTCGCTCAACGTACCGCTGGTCAATGCTTCGGCAGCACTCTCGCATTTCGCCGACGCGGCGGGGCTGAAGCTCGGCAATGCGTTGGCCCGCTTCGATGGCCGTGTCGCTGCACTCTCCAATGCCGGCGTCGATCTCTCGCTCATCGAATACCGCGCCGCTTTCGGCCGCCCGCTCGATTATTATACCGGCCTCGTCTTCGAGGTGATGGTCGAGGGCTCGTCGGCGGTTCTGGCCGGTGGCGGTCGTTTCGACAGGCTGATGACCTTCCTCGGCGCCAAGGACCGTATTCCCGCCGTCGGCTTCTCCCTCTGGCTCGACCGTATCGAAACCGAAAGGGCAGCCGCATGACGATCACCATTGCGCTTCCCTCCAAGGGCCGCATGAAGGACGAATGCTCTGATATCTTCGAGCGCGCTGGCCTGAAAATTTATGCCGTCGGCAATGACCGCTCCTATCGCGGCCGCGTCGAAGGCTGGGACGATGTGGAAATCGCCTTCCTCTCGGCCTCGGAAATTTCCCGCGAGCTCGGCAACGGCTCCATCGATTTCGGCGTTACCGGCGAAGACCTCGTGCGCGAGGGACTGGCGGAAGCCGACAAGCGGGTGGAGTTCTGCGCCCGCCTCGGCTTCGGCCATGCCGATGTCGTCGTCGCCGTGCCGGAAATCTGGCTGGACGTCGACACGATGGCCGATCTCGTCGACGTCGCTGCCGATTTCCGCGCCCGTCATGGCCGCCGTCTGGCAATCGCCACGAAATACTGGCGCTTGACTCAGCAGTTCTTCTCCAGCCAGCACGGCATCCAGCTCTATCGCATCGTCGAAAGCCTCGGTGCGACGGAAGGTGCGCCTGCCTCCGGCTCGGCCGATATCATCGTCGATATTACCTCGACCGGCTCGACGCTGCGCGCCAACCACCTCAAGGTGCTTGCCGACGGCGTCATCCTGCGCTCGGAAGCCTGCCTCGTGCGCGCCCGCAAGGATGCCCATGCCGATACGCCCACGGTGACGGCGATTGTCGAGGCTGTCCGCTCGGTTCTCTGATCACGTTATTGAACATGCAGAACCCGCCGTCAGGAGAGACGGCGGGTTTTTGTGTTTGGGAGGAAATAGAATTAGCGGGCGGCGACGGCCTGCAGGCCGCGGCGTGCGTCGATCGAATAGGCTCCGGCACCGACGGTGGCGAGCAGGATGTACGCGCCGGCCAGTGTGATGTTCTTCATGACCATGATCTGGTTGAGGATATTCACGAGTTCGGCGCCACTTGCGTAGGGCAGATGGAAGACAACGGCCGTGAAGACACAGAAGCCGGCGAGCAACCAGCCGACAATACGGACCTGGAAGCCCGTGAGAACCGCAAGGCCGGCCAGCAGTTCGAAGAGGCCTGCGACATAGGCCAGGAGGGTTGCTGCCGGCAGGCCGGCACCGGCGATCATGCCGGCAGTACCGGCAGCATCGGTTACCTTGCCGAAGCCGGCAAGGATGAACATGAAGGACAGAAGAATGCGGGCGAGAAGGATGAGGGCGTTATTCGTATTCGACATGGACGTTGCTCCGTTGAATGGCTTTTGAGGTCTTGATGCCCCGGCACCGTGTTGGACCTCGGATGCCTTCTATTTCGCCTTTTTCTGACGTCAGGGAAAGATAAACGTCAGCGGACAGTTTGTTCACTAATATGAAACGATCGGTTGGCTTGCCTTGCATGGCGGCTGTCTTTTATGGTCGCCGCCTCACCCAAGGAGAAACCGATGGCAGATCTTTCCGCATTTCCGATCACCAGCCGCTGGCCGGCGAAAAACCCCGACATTATCCAGCTTTATTCGCTTCAGACGCCGAATGGCGTGAAGATTTCAGTGGCGCTGGAGGAGCTCGCTCTGCCCTATGAGCCCCATTATGTGTCCTTCGCGACGACGGATCAGAAGACGGCGGAATTCGTATCGCTGAACCCAAACGGCCGTATCCCCGCGATCGTAGATCCCAGTGGCCCGGATGGAAAGCCGATCGGACTCTTCGAATCCGGCGCCATCCTGCTCTATCTGGCGGAAAAGACCGGCAAGCTGATCCCGGCGGATGCCGCGGGCCGCTATGAAACCATCCAGTGGGTCTTTTTCCAGATGGCCGGCATTGGGCCGATGTTCGGCCAGTTTGGCCATTTCTACAAATTCGCCGCCGACAAGGTCGCCAACAATTCCTACCCGGTGGAGCGCTACCGCGATGAGGCCAAGCGCCTGCTGGGCGTGCTGGAAAGCCGCCTGCAGGGCCGCCAGTGGATCATGGGCGACGAATACACCATCGCCGACATCACCACCTTCCCGTGGATCCGCGGCGCCGATATCTTCTATGGCGGCCGTGAAGTGCTGGACTATGCGAAATTCCCCGCCGTCATGGACTGGCTGCAGCGCTGCATCGCCCGCCCGGCGAGCGAGAAGGGCCTCAACATTCCGGTCAAGCCGGCCTGAGTTTTGGCCTGAGTTTGGATTGAACGTTAGGCCGGTCTTGGGTCGGCCTAACCTTGCCCACTCAACGCAGCTAGCGCGAGGCGCAATATTTCGCCCATCTGGACATGGCTGACACCGCTGCCGCTCCTTTTGGACGAGGCGGATCTGTGAACGATGACAAGATCGAGCGTCGGCAGCACGATCAGATACTGGCCACCCCATCCACTGGCGTAGAACATCGGCACATGCGTCGCCATGCTGTCGCCCCCGGCGTGCGCTTCTGTGGCCCACCAGAGATAGCCATAACCATGACCGGCGCCGACTTCCGAATGAATGGCGGTGCTGTCGCTGACCCAGCTTTCGGGAACGATCTGCTTGTCTCCCCAACAGCCGGAACGCAGATAAAGCAGCCCAACCCGCGCAAGATCGCGGGCCGACATACTGATCTTATAGACCGGGTGCAATGATTGAGGACCATGCTGGAACCAGCCGTCTCCCGGCGCATAATCTTCCATCTGGAGCGGAAGGACGAGCCGCGACACGAAGGCGTCAAACAGATTTTGGTCTGTCGCGCGCTGGATGATCGTGCCGAGGACGTTGAAATCCCAGTTATTGTAGAACCAGTGCGTTCCCGGCGGATGGCTTCCTCTCGCCGGGCGCCCCTTCTCCGTGTCGTAGACCGAAGGCAGATAGACACCGGATCGGGCCATCAGCAGGTTCATGACGGTTGCCTGCCGCTCTGCCGGCGTCAGGGGCTCGGTGTCGTCAATATCAAGATCCGCGAGCGTCGCATTCGCGTTGATCCGGCCCTCGGCGATGAAGATGCCGTATAACACGTTGATCAGGCTTTTCCGCACCGAGGCGACGCTGGATTTGAGAGTAAGGTCGCCCCACTGATAGATCAGCCGTCCTGCCTGAACGATCATGAATGCGGAGGATTCGCCCTCACTCAATCTAAGGGAAAGTGCTGCGAGGCGAGTTGGCGACCAGCCGGGACTTTCGCAGGCGGCATACTCCCATCGTATCCCGGGAAAGATGTGACCCGTATCGGTCGGAGATGCGCTTTCCCTGCCCATGGGATTTTCCGGATTGATCCCTGCCGGCAACACGGGTGAAAGCCCGCGTTTGAACGGCGCTTACTGCCGGCTGGCAATCTGGCTGGCGCCTTCCAGCTTGAAGCGCGGGAAGACGAAAACGCCGACCATGCTGCCGCTGTACTTTTCTTCCAGCCCGTTGGATTCGCCCATGCAGAAGAGCGGCTGGCGAAAGCCGTTCGGCATGATGATGGTCGTCGAAAAGCAGAAGGATGAGGAAAGCGTCGCAGCCTGCTCGAAGAGCTGCAGAACGTGGTTGCGGTCCTTGGGATCGTAACAGCGCACCAGGCTCAACAGGCCGCATTCCTGCGCCGAGAGACCGTGCAGCATCGCGCTCCACTCGCCGAGCCTAATGACTCCAGTCGAAAAGTCTCCGATCCAGCTTTCGGAGACGGAAAACTGCGCCAACATGTCGTGGTTATGATTGTTGTAGTCCAGCGAGCCGGGCATCAAGGGTGCGGCAGCATTGGCTTTGGCGATCTTAAACAAGGCGTTCCCCAGTTTGGGTGCGGCTCCCCTGCCACACGCTCGGCAAACACAAAGAAACAGGATCACGTAGCGCCAGGCATCATGCCTGTGCTTTCACCTTGCGGGAACAGCTGTTCGGCTGCGCCTTTGATGGTCGCCGCTCGAATGTCTCCCGCAAGATTTAATCTCGTATGTTCGCGGAGACCTTCGAAAGCCCGAATGTTCACGCATGGCCTTTGGCGTGTCCGTTCTCGTCTGTGGCGAGAATTGTTCCGGGGCGAACGTCAATTGCAGCGCGGATTTATAGGAGCTTTTGCGCAAACGGCAACGGCTTTTTCCGGGGCGTTAGGTTGACGTTATGATTGGATTTTGCCCGGATTGCGCGTTATCCGCTAGTTTTGTGTTCAAAAGTCTCATTTATGCGTTATGGAAACGGTTTCACACACACCATAGCATGCGGTTTTCGTAAATTAGACAGCTCTGAGACCGAATTTCATTGAAGGGGAAAATGCGAAGTGCGCAAGCCTCGCGAAAGTTTCGGACCAAAAACCGCGCCTTAAGTCGTAGCTTAAGCCGCGGTTATTTTCGAATCGACTGAATAAAAAAGGGCGGCCCGAAGACCGCCCTTTCTATTCCGGAGACCGAAATGGATATCAGTGATGGCTTACGCCCATCACATCATGTCCATACCGCCAGTTCAGCGCGCTCGACGCGCTGAACCATCTTGGATGATGATGGGCGGTTTCATGGACGATGCTGTGAAAGGCCGTTGGCCTATCACATCATGTCCATACCGCCCATGCCGCCCATGCCGCCTGGCATTGCCGGAGCGTCCTTCTTCGGCAGCTCGGCGATCATGGCTTCCGTGGTGATCAGCAGCGAAGCAACCGAAGCTGCGTTCTGCAGAGCCGTACGGACAACCTTGACCGGGTCGACGATGCCCATGGCGATCATGTCGCCATATTCGGACGTCTGGGCGTTGTAGCCGTAGTTGTCTTCGTTCTTGTCGAGGACCTTGCCGACAACGATCGAAGCTTCGTCACCAGCGTTTTCTGCGATCTGGCGGACCAGCGACTGCAGGGCGCGGCGAACGATGTTGACGCCGGCTTCCTGATCCTGGTTTTCACCCTTGGCCTTGATCTTCGTGGAGGAGCGCAGGAGAGCAATACCGCCGCCCGGGACGATACCTTCCTGAACAGCAGCGCGCGTCGCGTTGAGAGCGTCGTCGATGCGGTCCTTCTTTTCCTTCACTTCGACTTCCGTCGAACCGCCGACGCGGATAACGGCAACGCCGCCAGCGAGCTTGGCAAGACGTTCCTGCAGCTTTTCGCGGTCGTAGTCAGAGGTGGTTTCTTCGATCTGGGCCTTGATCTGGGCAACACGGCCTTCGATGTCGGACTTGGCGCCAGCGCCGTCGACGATCGTGGTGTTTTCCTTGGAGATCGAGACCTTCTTGGTGCGGCCGAGCATGTCGAGGGTGACGGACTCGAGCTTGATGCCGAGGTCTTCGGAGA
>NZ_JBFTPD010000060.1:0-18770 GCF_056398305.1 Rhizobium sp. 01T444 | reverse complement strand
ACATTAGGTGCCGGCGAAGTCTCTACTCCATCTGCTTTCGTTGCAGGACGAAGAAATCGATCAGATTACAGCAGTCGTTCAGAAATGGTCTTCCGCCCATCGGACGCCCGTGGACAGTCAACGTGGACGCCGGGCGATGTGTGAGGCGGTGAGCATGGTCCTTCTTGCCAAGCAATCGCATGAACTTCTCTATGCAGAGCTTAGCCGCCACATGGACAAGCCAGTTATAGAGTTCGAAACGAACGCGCCAGCAACGCCAGCTTCAGCTCCTTGATGCACTTCGCATAGCTCGCAATGCTTGTCCTGTCGGCAGGACACAAAGAGCTACACCTCCGATGCCGCCGCGCTCGTGCAGGCTGGCGTGCGGCATAAAAAGTTGATTATGGATGTTCTGTGGCTCGCAAATATCGGTATAGAAAGCGGATCTCTCGATTGCGGTCCGATCGATCATGGTATTCCCAAGGACGACATCGCCTGCCCTTACTTTTTCATAGGCGCTCCAGCGTCGTGAAAAACGGCTGCTGCTCAACATTTTGCTTAACTATCACGCCACGCCGAACGTTTCGCACAAGATCATTATGCCCGACACAACGGCGGTCGTCATTGATAGTAGGCGATGAGGGCTTGCCAGCTTTGCTCCGCCAATCGGCTGTCCCAATGCTGTAGCCCGCTATTTGTCCGCCCGGCGTCACCAGGTAGGCGATCGGCAGATGCGCGAGCTATTGAAGGGCCAACGCCACCGCAAGTGATGCCCGCAACTGCAGCATGTTCCTTCAATAACGCAGCATCCTAATGTTGAAAGTCCAAAGCAAGAACAAATAAGCACTGAGCCAGCACGACGTCATCTAGAGCTGCGGAGACACGAGATTCGACAGTTCCGCAATGCCGAAGGCGCTGAAAGACGACGAGCAGCACTAGGGGAACATTTCAGTTCCTTCTATTGTCGACCAGCTACCCCACAGGCTCCTGCCCTCAACAGGACTTAGGTGCTATGGTCTCCCAACCCTTCCGAATGTGATACGGGTGGATAATCTTGCTGAGCAATTTTGTGGATCACCAAGGCCAGAGCCTTGTCGATATCCGGTCCATCAAGGACGAAGGGATCCTCGGAAATCACATGGAGAGCGCACGCGGCAATCCGAGCAGCCTCGACGTCAGTTGCCGCAAAGTGGGCGGCCACTTCCATCAGGAACGATGGTTCTGACTGATAACATTTGTCGAGCACGTCACACCCTCCCAGATCGGTCGACGGCTGCACGCGTAAACGCGCCCAATGCCAACGGATCAATTCTCCGGACGGTGTTGCGATTATATCCTATCGAGCGGCAACGATCTATCATCACAACTGGTTAACCCTCACAGGACGTGGAGCGGTTCCCTAAAGGCGGGCGGAACCGCATCGCCAAGATGGGTGCACCAATCATCCGCAAGATCGACAATCTCCGAACCGCTTGGAACTGGCAATATAGCCCGACGAGAAAAATCCGCCGGGGGTTCCGACGGGCTTAGAAAGTGGTCTTTGGGATAGATACCCTTCTTCGTGCCGAAAAGGTGGCTCGCTTCAGCAGGGAGAACTTAGGCACAAGTCGAATTGTTCCTCGCTTGTCCGAGAAACAGGTTTGGCGGGGGCAGACCGCGTCATCTTTTGATGGTAACGCTCGGCGTTAAGGTTATAGCCCCGTCTTCGGCCATCCCCCGGCCAAATTCGGCACTAAACCAATATTCCAACTCCGTTAAAGCACAACTTTTAATCGATGCGGCAAACTGAAAATTCAGCCATCATTACGCCTTGGGAACAAACCCCACAGCAAATCCGAACAATCGACCAATTTTCACTAAAGTTTCGAGCGTTGGGTTCGCGCTCCCGGCTTCGATCTCGGCAACTTGGCGTCTTGTGAGCGATAGCGTCTTGGCGAATTCATTCTGCGTCAAACCAAGCCCCTTACGGATTTCGACAACCGCTTCAGGCAGCCTTAAGTCGCCAGTTCGAGCACGCTCCGCAAGTGTTCGCCGGTTTTCGAGAATCTCTTCTTTCGTGGGTTTCTTCCATCGAGCCATTTAGCTGTCTTTCGGCATTAGTGGCACGCCGCCAGAACGCTGTCTGTGATCGCGATGCAGCGTTCCATCGCACGGTCCAGAATCTCCGGAGACGCTTTCAAATCTTTCGCCATAGCCGGAGCCTGGCGCAGATGGTCGGCAAACTCGGAAAGCGTAGCCGCGAGCGTTTTGTGCTCTGCAGGATCAGGCATCAATTCGGCACAAATGCGCTTCCAATCGGGAAGATGATCGCGACCGCCGTCACGCATCATAGCCCATCGGGTGGAGCGAACGATCCCCTCCTTGGCGAGCCGCATAGGCGCGAAATCGAAGAGCGGAGACAGGCAGATCGTGCCGTCCTGGTGCTTGCTGAGAGCCGAATTCCGGCCGTGATTGTCGGGATTGCCGAGCGCCAGATTGGCGATGTCGCGCTTCAGGTATTCCACAACGTCCGAGAAGGGATCGGCCGAATATTGGCGCAGAACGGCGATATAGGCTTCGTGCGTGCCGACATAGCCGAAATCAGCAATGCCGATCGCCGACACGAGGCTTTCCTGACCAAGGCGAACGGTGCCGCCGCCGTCTCTCTTCTTCCGGTCGAAACGGGGAATGATCAGAACGCCTTCGGCATAGGTCGAGGGTTCGTTGACATCAAGACCGATTTCTTGAGCGATCAGCGAATAGAGGGCCTCGCCTTTAAGAATCAGGCGGTCCACGGGTTCATTGCTGCGTACCAGCTTGACGATGACGTGGCGCGCAGCCTCGTCATCGGTCACGAAGCTGTCGGGATAATAGAGGCCGTCATTCGCCTGCGTCATCGAGACCTTCGGCCATTCGCCTTGCAGGCCGCTGGAGCCGGAGGCCAGCATTCCAAAGCGGTCGGCGACTTCCATGAAGCGATCTGACCGTTCAAGGATTTCCGCTTCTGTCACCCCTTGGCGCTCAACACCGCGCAGCCGTTCCGCTTCGGCGTCCGCCGCTTCTTTGAGGCGGATATTGCCTATGCCTCCCGTTGCCGATCGCAAAAGCAGCGGGAGATCAGAGGCGCGCGAGCCTTCAGCAAGGCTGAGATGCTCGGCAAGCTTTCGCCTTGCATGTCCCTGCGGCATGAGATCCAAAAGGAAAGGCGGCCAGCTGCTGCCATATCGATTTTCAAGATCAACGGGGTAACGGACGGACAAGGCGCGATGGTCGCGCACCGTCTTTCCGGCCGCAAACTCCGCCGATGCCACATTGACGAAATAGTCGAGATCGTAGTCAACTATGGACGCGCCCTGAAAACCGGCCGCGTCGTCCTTGAGTTCTAGCGTCGCGGCGTGATGCCACTCACCGTCAAAATGGGTTTGGAGCGTTAGTCGCATTAATTGACCCTTTCAATGGTGCAAATAATGCATTTTTTCAATTTATTCAACCCATCAAAGTGGGTTGAATAAATGTCGCTTAGCGGCGAATATGGTCAAGCCCAAGAAAGGCCTTACCGGTTGCTGATAGCGCCCCCAGAGCGTGAGGAGCGGCACATGAAGCAACAAGGAGAAGCGCCGGTCCCACGCCCATTTACAAGGTCGCGGTTAGCCGCGTCCGTTCGGCTGGTCTGGTTCCAACGTCGCCAGCATTCACCAGAGCTAAGTAAGCCAAGCGGATTTAGCGCCGTCTCGTCTGAGAGCGCCAGTAACGATCATCACGTAAGTCCGTAAACAGGTAGTGATTTGAGCAGCGCGTCGCCCACCCGCAGGCAAACCCGATCGTGATGTTGTCGAACACGGTCGGGCCGAGAACGGCGCCCAGTCCGACGCCGATCCCCATACCTCGAACATCGTTCGTTATGGTTCTTGGCCGCCTTCGCGTACGGTGGGTACCTTCGGGTCGGTTTCAACTTCGCCAGGAGTAAAAAAAGTCAAATACGCTACAGCAAGAATGACCGCCATGACGAATATCGTCAGCACGAACTTGATCATCCCTCCGCTGGCTTTTTGTTCTGTTTCGGTCATGCCGAGTACAACATGGATTAGGCGTCGAAGTTCCCCCGCCGGGCATACTTCGCGATTGCCAAGGGGTGATCCTGCAGCCGAAGCAAAGTATTTCATCGCAATTCCCGATCCGCGCTCTATTTCTACCTTCAGAAGGAGCATCGACGTGGAAAAACTCAGAGAATTTGCTTCAAGCACGAATGGCGATCAGTGGTTTCTTGGCTTCGACACTGCCACCGACAGAGAAGTGGTCGTTCACCGCGGCAATCCATCGTCAGGTGGCCATGAAACGACAATCCCTGTGAATTCGTTTTTGAATCAGCGGCCGTTTGGCCCGGAACATCAGGCTTTGAACTCGTTACTTGCGGATCGAAGAGCATCCGAGATCGAAGAGACCCCTGCCAAACTGGTCTAGCCCGTGGGAGGATGCCCACCGAAGCCCCAACTTCTCTAGGGTTAAAACCCAATCAAACTATTGATTAAATTATCTCTGTATGATTCACTTCGGTAATAATGGGAGTTTGAATCATGGCAGGAGAATTCTGGCTTGATGACCGACAGTGGGCGGTGATCGCTGCTCTGCTTCCGACGAACCAACCCGGCGCTCATCGAACTCATGACCGCCGGGTGATCAGCGGGATTATCCACGTCCTGCGATCGGGTTGCCGGTGGCAGGATTGTCCAGCTTGCTACGGACCTTCGACAACCATCTACAATCGCTTCCATCGCTGGTCTGCCAAAGGAATATGGCGGCGGCTGTTTGAAGCCCTGGTGCAAACGACCGATCAGGACATTCACATGATCGACAGCACCACCGCAAAAGCGCACCGCTCCGCCGCTGGCGGAAAAGGGGGGCGGATGCCGAAGCAATCGGTCGCTCGCGAGGCGGCAGATCGACAAAAATCCACGCTGTTGTCGATGGTTGCGGCCGTCCAATCGCGCTGCGGATAACGCCTGGACAGCGCGGCGACGCCCCCGTTGCCATTCCACTGATCGACCCCTTGCCGCCGAGCCGCATCTGCGCTGCCGATACCGCTTACGACAGCAACGCGTTGCGCGACTTTCTCACTGCACGCGGCACCGAGCCTGTCATTCCCAACAATCCAACCCGAAAGCAGATCAAACCGTTCGACCCCGTCGCCTACCGCCGGAGAAATATCATCGAACGTGCTTTCTGTCGCCTCAAGGACTGGAGGCGTGTCGCAACTCGATATGACAAGCTCATGCTCAACTTCGCGGCAACTTGCTACATCGCCGCCATCGTCATTTGGTGGGCCTGATTGAGTCTGGAGCCTAGTGCTTGAGGCCGTATGCGTAAGCAGCGGCCTTTTTGCTTGTCAGGAAGTCTTCCTCGACTGGTCACCGGTCCACGCGCAAAAAGCAGCAAATCGCACGATGAAGGAATGCGCCTATTCTCCTTCGGCTCCCAAGCCCTTTGGGCCCGTGAGTTGGCGTAAATCTTCACCGAGAGATCTAACCGCATCCATTGTCACAGCCAGCGCCGACATGATCATTGCTACGTCATGGTCCTTACCTGCCTGCGACAGCTCGTAGGATCTGGTCTGAAGCTGGTGGCTGATTGAGGTGAGCTGTGCAAAAGTTTCTTCGGTCATGGCAATCCTCCGAAGGTCTAAAGCCCCTGTGGAGGTTTTCGTTCCCAACATTCAAAAGGCATCTGCTGTGCCGTGGCGAAGAAGAGCCCACTGGCGCTGAAAGGACCGATTGAAACAGTCTTGATGGTGCGTCGTGGATGGCCGCCGAAAGCCGCCCGCTCAGATCGTACCATGTCGATCAAAGCACCGTGGGATGAGGCGTAACACTCCATCAACGCAGCCATCACCGGCTTCAGGTCTTCTTGCGCTCTTCTCTTTCCAAACCTTCACGACTGTTCTATCGACCTGAGCGTCACAAGGTAGTTTCTCCTGCGGGATGTTCCGCCGAGAGTGAAGATTTGGCAGGTTCCAGGCGACGCGCGCAGCAGTATCCATAGCTCATGGGCACCATCTTGCATTGCGTTAGTCCACGGGGGAGGCGTCGATTTCAAGATCGGGCTCGGCGCGCCTGGATCAGAGAGAATATGACCGCCGCGACGACATCATCGATATCGCCCGATCGCTGTTGCGACCGGGCAGGTGACGAGGAAAGGGGCCGACCATGAATCGCGAGGATAGCGACGGTGGCGAGCTCGGCCTCAAAGCGGAACACGATGGCGCGGGGCAGTCGGTCCCGCTTGCGCCCACGCGCAAGCTCCTGCGGCTGCCCTTCCTCGCGTCCCTCGTGTGACGCGAATTCCCGCTTTCCCGCACTTCTGGTGCGGCCGCCTTGCTGAAAGCTCCGATACGCTTCATTGTTTTCGAACTTGGGTAGATCAGATGATCTTTGCCTCTTACAATCTGGGAGTGCAAGGTGATTAAGGCGACTTGAGGGTCCCCCAACGGCCTCGTAATTTGCGCAGGGCACATTTTGGCAGCCACCCCTCGATCAGTGCAGGATTGCGCCAGAACAGGGTGGACGTCTATTCACGAAGGTTGTGCAACGTAAGAAGAATTTCGGACCAAGGTCCGTGTTGTAAGCGCTCTGGTTGTGCTATCTGACTCTTGGTAGAAAAAACGAAAGGCACTGGTCGCCGATATCAAACGTGCGCGGACGACGCTTACCGACTCGCGTTCGCCGACAGGTTTTGACTCCTCGAGAGCATACAAAGACGCACGAGTGGAGTTCGAGCCAGGCTCGTGACCATCGGCAGTGTGACGGCACCGGAAAACACATTCACCGTCCATTGATTTCAGCGCGCTTGGCTATACAACTTGGAACACAGGCACCTATTTGGTCGCAGAGTATAGATCGGATGGAACATTCCAAGGCGGCGAAGAAGTTGAACCAGCACCAAGCCAACGAAGAGCAGCGGTATCGGCTTCTTGTCGAAGCGATCACCGACTACGCGATCTACATGCTTGACCCGGAAGGCATGATCACGAGTTGGAATCCCGGTGCAGAGCGCCTCAAGGGATATAGCGAAAAGGAGATCGTCGGCCGCCACTTCTCGACCTTCTACACCGAGGACGATCGAGCCGATGGCCTGCCAGCACGGGCTCTTCAAATTGCGCAACTGGAGGGGCGTTTCGAGCGCGAGGGCTGGCGCCTTCGAAAGGACGGCACGCGCTTCTGGGCGAACGTCATCATCGATCCGATCCGCGACGCCCAAGGTAGTCTCATCGGCTTTGCGAAAATCACACGCGACATCAGCGAAAAAAGGGCCGCCCAGGAGGCAATCTTCCAGGCCCAGAAGATGGAGGCTGTCGGTCAGCTCACCGGTGGGCTGGCGCATGACTTCAACAACCTCCTGATGGCAATTCTGGGCAGCCTGGAAATCGCCCATAAGCGCGCTGTACGCAAGGACGTCATCGACCTCATCGAAAATGCCATCCAGGGCGCTCAGCGAGGAGCGGCCCTTACGCAGCGCCTGCTGGCATTTTCGCGCAGGCAGGAACTTCAGCTTCGTCCCGTCAATGTCGCCGAGCTGGTCGACGGCATGGTCGAAATGATGCAGCGCACGATCGGGCCCGGCATTGTGATCGAGACTGACCTTTCGGCGGATCTTGCGGAGGCAAGAACCGACGCCAACCAGCTTGAGAGCGCACTTCTCAATCTTGTCGTAAATGCGCGTGACGCAATGGCCGGCCAAGGACGGATAGCTATCACCGCGCGAACGGAGGCGGTGTCCGAGAGCCAAGATCCTGAGCTTGCCGCGGGTAGCTATGTCTGTCTGGCAGTTCGGGATCAGGGTGAAGGTATGGACCCACAGACCCTGGCCAGCGCGATTACACCGTTCTTCACGACCAAAGGCGTCGGGAAGGGGACTGGGCTCGGATTGCCGATGGTCCACGGCCTGATGGCGCAGTCGGGCGGCAAGCTGTTTCTCCGATCGAAGCAAGGCGCCGGAACTACAGCGGAGCTCTGGATTCCCGTTTCAGATGAAACCGACGCCGAAACTGTCCCCGCGCAGGAAGTCCCATCCTCAGAATCGGAGGCGCTCCACCCGATGACGGTGCTGGTCGTCGACGATGACGGGTTGGTCCTAATGAACACCGTTCTATTGCTTGAAGACCTCGGCATGGAGACGATGCAGGCTTCGTCCGGCGAGGAGGCGCTTTCCGTCCTCGAGGCAGGCCCGCTTCCCGACGTCGTCATTAGCGACCATGCGATGCCACAGATGACGGGTGCACGCCTCTATCAAGAAATTCGCCGCCGCTTTCCCGCGCTTCCCGTCGTTCTGGCTACCGGCTACGCGGAGTTGCCGAGCGGTGCCGAGGATGTTTCCGGAGCGATCCGGCTATCAAAACCTTTTAGTCAGGATCAGTTGTCGCGAGCCTTGGCGGAAGCCGACAGAAAACGAGAAAGCCGGACCTAAGACTTTCAAAGCAAGCACTATCGGTTGAGACGGTGGCTTTCAGGCAATCCCCGACAAATCCCACCGAACGCCGAAGCCGAACCTGCCGATAAAGCCGAGAGCCGAATTTGCGGGTGGAACTGGAGAGTGGACGATAGATGTCGGACCTGATCAACGCCAATGCAATTTGGTGTTCCGTATCGTCAACCATATTTTAGCTGACCGCAACTTTGCATTGTCGACGGATAGCATGGAGGCGTGGCACGACCATGAGCCTGGCAAACGCTGCAGCGGCCAGATCCGCAAACGCCTAGATAGGCCGGCTCCGCCGCCTTTCCCCTCCAGCAAGAGCTCGTGCACGTCCTGGATCGCCCTTTCGTAGAACCGAATCCCGACGTCTGTTGGCGACAGCCCGGTGCGTCGGGCGTACGAGCAGCCGCACCTGCAGACGGTCCGCCAGTTGGCCGGCGGACATGAGGCCGATGCGTCCTGGTGTCATTGATGTTTTGACAAACGCAAATATAACTGAAACGACCTCATGAGCGAGGAGGCACGGTCCAACTGGGTCCGCGCTATTTGGTTTCGAAAGAAGAGATATGCCGAAACAGAAGAAGTCTGCCGTTGTTAGCACAGGCATTACGGGTCTGGACGAAATCCTGCGTGGCGGGCTTCCGGCGTCCAATCTCTACATGATTCAAGGCGCGCCTGGCTCCGGCAAGACAACGGCTGCCCTCCAGTTCTTACGGGCGGGGGTTGAGGCTGGTGAAAGCTGCATCTATGTGACCCTCTCGCAGACAGCTGCCGAACTCGAGGCGATCGCTGCGTCGCATGGTTGGACGCTCGATGGTATTCGAGTGGAAGAATTGACAACCTCAGGCAGCATTAACGAAGCGGATGAACAGAGCATTTTCTTGACCTCTGACTTGCGGCTTGACGAAACACGCAAGGCAATCGAGGCGGCCATTGATAAGCATAAGCCCCGTCGACTCGTCTATGATTCCCTTCTCGAAATCCGACTGATCACCGGCGATTCTCCACGGTTTCGTCGTGAATTGATCGCCTTCAAAGCTTTCCTGGCCAAGCGAAACGTGGTCGCGCTGTTACTCGACACGCAGACGCCTGGGTTCGATCGCAACGGCGAGGAGGTGGAAGGGTTGGCGCACGGCGTCATTCGATTTGACAAAGCGCTCGAAGAATACGGTGGTGTGCGCCGTCGCATCGAAGTATCCAAGCTGCGCGGCGTTCCGGTCGCTGACGGATACCATGATATGGCCATTCGGCAGGGAGAGGGCGTTGTGGTGTTTCCCCGGATCATGCCGAGCACGGGATTGGAAAACACCAAGCCGCAACTGATCAAGTCCGGCGTCGCGGCCCTCGACGACATGTTTGGCGGGGGCCAGGAGGCCGGCACCACGACGCTTGTTATCGGCCAGTCCGGCACCGGCAAGTCGACAATGTCATCTCTTTATGCCACCGCCGCGCTTGAACGCGGCGAGAGTGTCGCGCTGTTCCTGTTCGAAGAGCGCTTGGAAACCTTCTTCCGTCGTTCCGAAGGCCTGGGTATGGAGCTGCGGCAGTTTCACAAGGACGGAAAGCTAATCCTGCGGGATTTCAACCCGAACGAAATCTCACCCGGCGAATTCGGCCGAATCGTCCAGGATGCGGTCACTGAGAACAAGGTCCGTGTCGTTGTCATCGATAGCCTAACCGGGTATCTAAACTCTCTGCCGCATCGGGAAAAAGCAGTGCGCGACATCCAGTCGCTTCTGAAATTCCTGGCTCGGTCCGGCGTGCTGACGATGTTGATTGTCGCTCAGCATGGCTTGCTCGGTCAAAACGTTGGTATTGACGTCGATGTCAGCTTTCTGGGCGACACCGTTCTGCTTTTGCGGATCATTGAGCACGAAGTACGGCTGCGCCGAAGCATCACGGTCGTAAAAAAACGGCATGGCCCGCATGACCTCAACGTTCAGGAGTTACTGATCGAGAGCGGAAGCGTCAGCGTCGTCGCCTATAATCCGCTTCCTGATCCGAAATGAGCGGACATCCGTGCGAGAGTGAAATTGATTGGGTGCTCGTTCTCGCCCCTTTCCGCAAGGACGCCGATTATATTGCTGCCTTGCTTCGGGAGCAAAGGGTCGAGGTGGTGGCGTTACGCGGAAGCGAAGATGTCGCCCATCACCTCGCTATGTCGCCGGGCGTTATCGTCATCGCCCACGAAGCCCTGAACCCACAGATCGTGGCAAGCATCAGTGAACATCTCGCGGGGCAGCCCGACTGGTCAGAAGTTCCCATCCTGGTACTGCTTGAACGAGCCGCATCCATCGCCAAAATTCGCACTCAGCTTGAACGCGCATGGTCCGGTTCGCGGCTATTGTTTCATACCCGACCGATCGCTCAGCTGGAACTTGTCAACAGCATTCAGTCAAACCTGCTCGTCCGTTTGCGTCAGCGTCAGGTGCGCGATGCCATCGATCGCGAAAGAGAGCTGCGTCTCGAGCTCAATCATCGGATCAAGAACATCTTGGCAAGCGTCAGCTCCATCTTCCAGATGACGCAAAGAGGCGCGACCACCCTTGAGGGGCTTTCCTCGGAATTCAAGGGACGCCTTCAGGCATTGTCGGATGTGCACAGCGCGGTCTTCGAGGCAGGCGGGGAGGACGTCTTCCTCTCCTCTGTCGTCGAGCTGACGGTCGCGCCATACAACACCCGAACGAAGCGTCGGATCAACGTTCGAGGGCCCGAGATCGCGGTGGGGCGGGACGCGGCGACGACAATTGCTCTTTGTCTGCATGAGCTCATTACCAATGCTGTCAAATACGGAGCCCTCTCCAACGGGGAGGGGTCAGTAGACATCGTGTGGGACGTTTGCGAGACGGACGCGCCAGTGTTTACACTGGATTGGGCGGAAAGCGACGGCCCCGAAGTCTCAGTGCCAAGCCGGCAAGGCTATGGCACGCGATATGTTCGCTCAGCACTCGGGTCATTGTGCGGGTCAACGCCGGAGATCAGTTTCGCCCCTGAAGGTTTCAGATGCCATGTTTCCGGTCCACTGCGCCGGCTGGCCACATGGTAGCCCGGTGTGCCGTATGTCCGGCAACGCAAGCGTCATAAACATGCAAATTTAACGTCTCCTTGTGGATCGTTCGTGTTCCGAGCGCGTTTACGGACTCTATGCCTGTAGTAAAACTGAGCACAGCACCGTCGGAGTTTCGCATGGACTACAACGGGATCACTGTTCTGGTCGTGGAGGACGAAACACTTATTCGCATGAACATAGCATTGTCGCTCGAACAAGAGGGTTTTCGCGTATACGAAGCCGAAAATGCCGATCAAGCGATCGCCATCCTGGAGGCCCACGCGGAGATAGGGCTGATGTTTACGGACATCGATATGCCGGGAAGTATGGACGGGTTGAAGCTTGCGACGGCCGTTCGCAACAGATGGCCGCCGATCAAGATCATCGTGACTTCAGGTCATCGGGAGATGAGCGACAGGGTTCTTCCGGTAGAAGGAAGGTTTTTTGGAAAGCCATACAATCCTGCAATCGTCATGACGGCGATGAGAGAGATGGTGGCGTCGTCTTAAAAGCTCGAGTCCAAGACTCCGCCTCGCTTGCAGACAGCATCCTCGTCGCGCGTCTTTCCCGGTGACGCTCAGCGGACTGCTCTTCGCGTCGACGGCGCAACCGGCGATCGGACTTACGGCAGGATCGGCGGTATATGATAGACGACGCAGTCGTATTTATTGTTCTGGCGGTGTTCTCGCATCTCGCCGCCATAGGCCTCTGCAATCCGCCTGCTGGCCAGATTTTCCTCGGCCACCGGATACTCGAAATACCGGACCGGATGCATCCTGCTCACCCACCTCGCCACGGCGCCGATCAGCTCGTGACCAAACCTTCTTCCATGCACGTCGCGGCGTAACCAGATTCCAAGCTCGGGTGTCCCGGATTGAAGGGCGTGTACGCCGAGAATGCCAAGGCACCGACCATCGTCGCGACCGCGGGGGACGAGCGTAAGCTCCGATCCTTCGTCCATAGCAGGTAGCCAGTTTTCCCACACTTCGGCAAAAGCCTCTTCGGTCGG
The DNA here is from genome assembly GCF_056398305.1 of Rhizobium sp. 01T444. Taxonomy (NCBI): domain Bacteria; kingdom Pseudomonadati; phylum Pseudomonadota; class Alphaproteobacteria; order Hyphomicrobiales; family Rhizobiaceae; genus Rhizobium; species Rhizobium sp. 01T444. The sequence continues at coordinate 6,288 of NZ_JBFTPD010000060.1, read as the reverse complement.
AGGCGGTTCCCAGGCCGTGAACTGCGTGATCTCAGGAGAGATACAGGCAAATACCTCGCCTGCGTCCTCGGGTGCGAAGGGGCGGATGATCGTGCGTTCCGTCGGTATTTCGATGTCCCGCATTTGTCTTGTCCAGCGCGCTCGTAAGTTTTCTACCGGGCTGAATGCTACCTTAACCGGGTTAGCGCCGGTAGCAATTCGCAAAGATTCCCTTGGGTTGGCGCGCGATGCCCCCTTTGACGATGATCGCTTTGAGTCAGCGTCATTCCGCAAGCGCTGGCCTGGCGGCGCCTTGATCACAATGCGTTAGAAAGTTCGGAGGGTTACCGCCATAACGGGACGCCGCTTCGCGCCAGCAGCGGTGGAATTTTTTCCGATTTCTTTAGTTGCGCTCGATAAGGTTTGCGAGATCAATTCCTTGGAGGTCTCATGGATTTCGGCGACTTCAAGACATATTCGTTCGCCGCGGCACCGATAATCCTCTTCAGCGCACCGTTGACATACTGGCAACTTGCGAAAGACAAGTTCAGAGCCGGGCAAACGTGGCTGATGATCAAGGTCCTGCTCATAGATGCGGCAATAACAGCATTCGGCGGATGCTCCTGGGGCGACGTATGCACTACCAGCGACTCTGTGAAGGGACTTGCCGCCATGATCGGACTAGCGGGGTTGTTCCTTTCTTTCCTGTTGGTCCCCGTGCTTGGCGGTGGACTTCTGGGACAGGGGCTGGGTTGGGCAATTTGGCGGCTCACGAAGCAATTCCGATCTTGATGTCTTGGAAGGTAGCTTTTGGGCGGGTAGGAGCCTTTTGGGCCCATATCATCCTGAGGGATAGTTCCACGGCAGAAGGCCCTCAATCTGGTTCTGCTCATGGTCGTTGATGATAGCTGTGAGCGTGGCGGTCAGGTTCAATGTGCCTTTGGGACCATGCCCCGGCCCCCTTTGACTTGCAAGCCGGCGCCTGCGGGTGCAAAATCACGCTTGGAGCGAAAAAGGGACGTCGCAGAAGCGTCCTGGAATCTGGCGTTACGGCGCCTGGTCCCCCGAACTCGATGAAGCTGCCGCATGTCGCGGCGGCCCGCGAGAAAGGGTGACCAGAATGTCCTCGCAATCCGTTTCCCGTTTCGTTGTCGTTCATGAAGACGACGTCGGCGTCAGCCATGGCGCTAACACCGCTTTCCTCGAGTTCACCCGCCTGGGGCTCTGCACTGCCGGCTCGGTGATGGTGCCGTGCCCGTGGTTTGCGGAAATCGCTGCCATCGCCCGCGACAATCCGGAGCTCGATCTCGGCGTGCATCTGACCCTCAACTCGGACATGAAGCCCTATCGCTGGCGTCCGCTGACCGGTGTATCGGATAGGGGCCTCACCGATCCGGACGGCTATTTCTGGGCCGAAGTGCCCGACGTGCGCCGCAACGCCGATCCGGCGGCGGTGCAGCGCGAGCTGCGCGCCCAGATCGACACCGCGCTCGCTGCGGGCATCGATGTGACCCACCTCGATTGCCATATGGGTACGGCGATGATGCCCGAGTTCGTTGCCGTCTACGAGCGGCTGGGGGCCGACTACCGCCTGCCGATCCTCATGATGAAAGACTACATGACGTTCTCCGTCATGGACTATGTCGGTCCCGTGACGACGACGGAATTCGACGCAGCATCGTGTCGGGCGCGGCGGCGCGGGAATCCGATTGTCGACTTGCAGCTAGAAACGCCCTGGGCGTGGCCGCAGGGCATCGAGGCGGCCTACCGCGACCTGTTCTCGCGAGTGCCCGAAGGCGTGAGCTGGCTTGCCCTGCATTTTAATGCACCCGGCGAGATCGAGCGCATGGCGAGCGATGCGGCCTTCCGGACGGGAGAATATGAGTTTTTCCGCAGCGGACGGGCCGCAGAGCTGATGGCCGAATACGGCATCGAGCCGGTGGGTGTGCGGGATTGGCGGGACCGGATGCGCGGATAGGAGACGTCCAGGCGTCCCGAGCTCACTTAGCGCCAAAGCAATGTGCCGGGTCGGCCCAAGGCGCGAAGGCGGCGCAGACCGCGAAATCGTGCTGCCCGGACCGGTCCCAGTCGGTCCGCCTTGGGCCTGAGCGTTTCTGAACTGATTTATCCGCATACTTCTACGGCGACCGGAGCGCCTCTGACATCGCCGTGCGACCGACATCGCGGTCGACGGGCACGTGACGTGCGGGGCACTAATCCCGGACCCCTGTCGTCACCGTATCGATTGCATCTTCCGGCAGCGACAGATGTCCCTCCCCAGATTGGCACTTGTTGGTGAAGGTCGGGCTCCGGCTTTCTGCTCGGAGCCAGGGAAAATTATAAAACGCATTCGTCGCCGCGCCAGTTATTTGGCCGACTGTCAGCACGCCAAGCTTGATTTCCCGCCTCTTTCTCACCGGCGGAGAACATGCGCGATCCGCAGTCAGGGCAGGACGACGCTCGCATATCTCGCCGTATTGTCCTTTGCTCTGCTAGGGGTTTGCCGGCCAGACCGCGAGGTAGGTGAACGCAGATGGAGCTCAAGGCGCTCGACAAGAACACTCGCCACCCGGRGCACGTGATCGCGGTTGAATCGTCGCGCTTCGTATAGCGACCACTTGTCGAGCATCGCGGACCACGCGTTACGGAGACGATCTTGCCCTATCGAACGAGCTGCGTGGTTTCATGTTCGGCGTGCTCAGTTGCGGGTTGGCTTCACCTCGACGGTAAAGATGCGAAACTGTCCAGCCCATTGCTTTTTTTGGCTTGTGCGTCGATCTTTTTGCAGGCATCCCCGAACGGATCGCGCATCGGCACCAATGGCGAAGCACCAAGGAGGAGAAGCGCTTTCAAGTGTTTCCAGCCGCCTTCCTCGCCCAGCACCGGCGCATAGGATGTCATCGTGGTGCGTTCCTCACTGTAGAGGCGCTTGTATTCCGCAAAATTGGAGAAGTCCTCGTGATTGCTTCCCAGGAGATGGAAGGTCTCCGCCGCGGCACCTTCGGCAAGGATGACTTCATGCGTGTCGAGCAGAACGGCATAGTACTCGATCGACATGTCGTCGGCCGGGGTGACCGGTGCAATGGTCGTACCGTTCACGAGATCCTTCACACGGATCAGAACGCCGTTCAGATACAGCGCATGGCCTGGCGATAGGTAGAGATCGGAATGTGGTGTGCGGCTATCCAGCGCGTGGCGGGAAACCCGGATCGGCACGACGCCTTCATGCCAGCGTGCGCCGCTCTTCTTGAAGACCTGGCGACCGACCCATTTGATGGGACGGGTGCTCCCGTCCGGAAGGGCAACGCGATCGCCGATGCGCAGATCCTCGACGGGCTTTTCACCGCAATCCGTAAGGATCGCCGTCCCGCGCAGGAAACACTGCGGGCCGCCGCCACCGCCACCGTTTCCGCCAGAGCCACCGCTTCCGCCAGAGCCTCCGTGCCCACCGGAGCCGCCGTGTCCACCGGAGCCGCCCCGCCCCCACCGGCGCCCCAACGCATTCGCGGGAGAGGTGGAAATTGCCGTCGCCAATGCCGCAACGCCGGCAAGCCGGGCACCGGCCGCAGCGGCAACACCTAGAAAATGTCTGCGCGCGGTATTGCGTGGCAGATTTCTTTCTTTAAGGCATGTCATCTTGACGCTCCTCTGATTTGGCTTGGTGCCTACCAAGTGTTGTCGAAGCCCACGACCGTGGGTTTCCTTTCGACTTCGCCGAATAGACAGTCGTTTAGAATAATATTTTGAGGAGAACCGGCGTGGGACCAAGGTCTTACCCAGGGGCTATCAAAAAGTTCAGTGGTAAGCGCGATTTTCGATGCGCATTGACGGCGGTTGACGGATACTCGCGCTTAGCTGGGTAGCAGTACCCAGCCTTATCAGGCCGCGATGGTCTTGGAGTAATTGAACGGCAGCAGGTCGCCAATGTCGGCAGTTTCTTCGCGCTGAGGCAACTCAGTGAGGACGTGGCGCAGCCAGGAGAGCGGATCGACGCCACAGGCGCGGCAGGTCAGCATCAGACTGTAAATCACCGCGCTTGCCCTGGCTCCGTCAGCGGTATCGCTGAACAGCCACGATTTTCTTCCGGTCGCAAAAACTCTGATGTCGCGTTCCAGAATGTTGTTATCGATCGGCATCCTGCCGTCGCTGGTGTAGCGCGTCAGATAATCCCATTGGTTCAGGGTGTAGGACACGGCATCGCCGAGCTTTGTATCCGGCACGACCTTCGGCGCGATGTTGTCGAGCCATGTCTTTAGGGCGTTGAGGACAGGCAAGCTGTGCTGTTGCCGGAAACGGCGAATGCAATCGGCCTGCGTTTCGCCGGCGTCGGGCTTTCTGTCTTGCGCCTGCTTTTCGATCCGGTAGAGCTGCTCGAAGAACCGGAGTGCCTGTTCCGGCGGYCCGCCTCCATTCTTCCTGGTTTTGAGAGCCTCGACGAAGCGCCGCCGTGAATGAGCCATGCATCCGACATGGGTTGCGCCGTGTAATGTGCGCCAGGCGGTGTAGCCGTCACTCACCAATATGCCGCGATAGTCGCCGAGGAAGGTCTGCGGGTGGATCTGGCCGCGGCCGGGCTGATAATCGAGAAGCACGATTGGCTCGTCGCTGTTCTCGCCGCTTCGATAAGCCCACATGAAGGATGTGCTGGTGGCCTCCTTGTCCTTTTCTTTCAGGACCTGGACCGTCGTCTCATCGCCATGAATGAGAGGTTGCGATCGCAGCCGCAGTTTCAGAGCCTCATAGATGCGGTGCAGATGCTTCTCGCTCGAGCCGATGACCCAGTGAGCAAGTGCGCCACGGCTGATGGGAACGCCGGCCCGCTCGAATGTTTGCGCCACGCGGTAGAGCGGTGTGCCGTCGACGTATTTGTGGACGAGTGCGAAGGCCAGCGTCGAAGCGGTAGCGATGCTGCCCGGCAAGGGTTGCGGTGGCATCGGTGCGATTACCACAGGCGTGTTGATCCCGGTACGATCGCAGTGGCGGCAAGCGTACTTGAACCGCACATTCTGCAAAACCTTTGCCTTGACCTCGATATGGAGCTGCTCGGTAACAGCCTCGCCCATGCGGTGCATTTGGCTTTTGCAACAAGGGCAAGCTTTCTGATCGTCAGCAAGGTCGTATTCGACACGCTCGCGGGGCAGGTCTTCTGGCAGAGGTCTGCGGCCCCGCTTTTTACCCGCGGCGCCATCGACTGCTGGCAGGCCTGTATCCGGGAGATCGGTGACGTCGTCGCCATAATCACGATCTTCCTCGTCCGCGGCTTCTTCGGCTTCGTTGAAGAGGCGATCAATGTGCTTTTCGCTGCGCGGTGCAAACCGATGCAACCTTGCCAGCGCCAGTTCTTCTTCCAGCTTGACGACCCGTCGCGAAAGCGCTTCCTTCTCGGCTTTCAGCGCAGCGATTTCGGCAGCGTTTGCTGCCAACTGCGCCATCAGTTCTGCAACGCTTGGTTCGCTGGCCCGAGTCATCAGATTCTTGAATCTGAACCGCCCCCGCGCGTCAACAGCTCAATTCGCCATCTTCAGCCGGCGATCTGATATTGCCGCACCGGATGGCGCACCATCGCGTCGATATCGATGCCGTCGAGGATCCAGTGCAGTTGCTCGGTCGAGAGCATCACCACCGCAGTCTCTCGGCGGGGCCAGCGGAACCTGTCTTCCGTCAACTTCTTCAGCACCATGACAAAGCCGGACCGATCAAAGAACAAAAGCTTCACCCGATCACGCCGGCGATTGCAGAAGGCAAACACCGATGGAGCAAACGGGTCCAGCTCCATCACCTCTTGCACCAGGACCGCGAGGCTGTTGATGCCCGCGCGGAAGTCGATCGGCTCCCGATGGAGATAGACCTTGAGGTCAGCGCCCAGCCTGAACATGACCCAACGCTCCTATGATTGCCGCCAGGCCATCGACATCGCTGCATTCCAGCGTCAGGCTGACCCCGTTCGGCAGCACCGCGCTCAGCTTGGATGCATGAGATCGCTTGCCGACAGCCTCCACCTTCGTCAGTGGACCGCTGGCAGAAGACGAGTGCATATCCGTAGCTATCTGAACCGGAACGAACGTAGATACCGCAGGCAAAGCACGATCTTCTCTGGCTCTCYTCACCCACTTGCGAACGAGATTGGCGTTGACGCCGTGCTCCAGAGCTAGACGCGAAACCGAAACGCCGGGCTCTAAACACGCTGCGACAAGCTGATCTCGGGAGGCAGGGTCATATCGACGGCGGCCGTCGCGACCAACAAGCCGCACCTGCAGTTTAGGAGCATCTTCATCCATGATTTGGTGTCCACCTATTTTGGTGGACACT
>NZ_JBFTPD010000059.1:0-16942 GCF_056398305.1 Rhizobium sp. 01T444 | reverse complement strand
GGGATATCACGCGTTGAGGAAACGACGGCCTGGGCCGACGGCGTGGAGATCGGCACGATGACATTGGGTTCGTCACCCGCGAACTGGCGAGCGATCTGGGCTGCCGTTGCCGGATTGCCCTGCGCGGATTCGAAGACGAACTTGAGGTTCTCGCCTTCCTTGTAGCCGGCAGCGGCCAGCGCATCGCGCACGCCGTTGCGGGCCGCATCGAGCGCCGGATGTTCGACGATCGCAGTTACGGCAACCGTGACATCATCGGCCTTCGCCGGCAGCGTCACGGCCAAAGTTGCGGCAAAAGCCAGAAGAATTGAACGCATGAGTGTCCTCCAAGATGATTTTGGAGGCACTTTTAGGAAAAGCGCCCCCTTTAATCAATCGCGGAGAATTGTAATGAGGATCAAACTTGCTGATCAGTCATCGGCGCCGTGGTTGGCGATCATCATCGCTTCGAAGGCAAGGCGCTCGGTTTTGCGCATGCGCTCGGATTCTGACTTGAGCTGGCCGCAGGCGGCGAGAATGTCGCGGCCACGCGGCGTGCGGATCGGCGAAGCGTAGCCGGCCGAATTGATGAAATCGGCAAACTTCTCGATCTGCGACCATTCGGAACACTGGTAGTTCGTGCCCGGCCAGGGATTGAAAGGGATGAGATTGATCTTTGCCGGCACGCCCTTCAGAAGCTGGATGAGCCCCTTGGCGTCTTCCAGGCTGTCATTGACGTCCTTCAGCATCACATATTCAAACGTGATGCGCCGTGCATTCGAAAGCCCCGGATAGCTCCGGCAGGCGTCGATCAGTTCCTTCAGCGGATACTTCTTGTTGATCGGCACGAGGATATCGCGCAGGTCGTCGCGCACCGCATGCAGCGAGATCGCCAGCATGACGCCGATTTCATCGCCGGTTCGGAAGATCTCAGGCACGACGCCGGAGGTAGAAAGCGTTACGCGGCGCTTGGACAACGATAGGCCATCACCATCCGTAGCAATCAGCAAGGCCTGCTTCACGGCGTCGAAATTATAGAGCGGCTCGCCCATGCCCATCATCACGATGTTGCTGACCTTGCGGCCCTCGGCGGGCACGACGGCGCCGACCGGCACGTCGCGGTCCGGGAAGTCGCCCAGCCGGTCTCTGGCCAACAGAAGCTGGGAGAGGATTTCCTCGGCCGTCAGGTTGCGCACCAGCCGCTGCGTGCCGGTATGACAGAAGGAACAGGTCAGTGTGCAGCCGACCTGGCTGGAAATGCAGAGCGTGCCGCGCCCTTCCTCGGGAATGTAGACAGCCTCGATCTCGACCGGACGGCCGGCGCCGCGCGGCGGAAAGCGTAGCAGCCACTTGCGCGTACCGTCGTTGGAAATCTGTTCTTCGACGATTTCAGGCCGGGCAATGGTGAAATGCTGCTTCAGCATCTCGCGCATGTCCTTGGCGACATTCGTCATGTGGTCGAAGTCGGAGACGCCGCGCACATAGATCCAGTTCCAGAGCTGCGAAACGCGCATCTTGATCTGCTTGTCCGGCACGCCCTTTTCGCGCAGCGCCGCACCCATTTCCTCGCGCGTCAGACCGATCAGCGAGGGCTTTGGCGAAAGCTCCGTGCCGAGAGGCGCCCGCGCAGCAGGCTTGGCAACGATCATCGCATCCATAACGGACATAATCTTCTAATCCCGAACTCAACATGGCAACCATCCCGGAAAGCCGGAAGACTTACGGGGCCGTTGACGCATGATTGCAGAAATGAATGGGCGGAGCGGCGATAAGATCGCCATCCTTCCGCAGTTGCGCGCCGCTTTAGCATCATTTTCGGCCCACGTCACTATAGATGGAAACGACGAAGGCCGGCACAAGGCCGGCCTTCGAAACATTGCCTGAAGCAATCAGCTTACTTGCAGCTTTCGATCTGCTTCAGCGCGGCCGAAATGCCTGAGAGCGAATAGCTGTAAGAGGTGCCGGTACCCTTGCGCGAAACCGCGTTGACAGTCATGGAATGACCCGTCTTCATGGCTGCGACGAGCGCAGGCTCCTGCGCGGCGTTCTCGACCCAGGCGGCCTTGTCCTTGGTAAACATCACGAAGGTCTTGTTGTCGATGACCACGTTGACCTTGGAGTTTTCCTGCAGCGAATAGCCCATCATCGCCTGCGGCTCGTAGGAGATGTTCTGACCCGGGCGCTGCGACACGATGAAGAAATTGTCGCCGTGATCGACACTCGCCGGCTGCTTGGCGGTCGGCACCGAAAGCACGTAGCAGACGGTGGAAGCGCCCGATTTATAGGAATAAGCGCCCCATGCCTGGAACTGCTGGATGCGGGTCGGAGCCGCCTGCTGCGCTGCCGCCACTCCGGTCATAACAACTGTGAGGGCGAAAGCGGATACGATACTTTTTACGAACATGGAATTCCTGCCGGTTCTTGCGGTTCAAGGCCCGAAGCGATCATTGCGGGCGGCGCATAATCACGATCTGCTTTATTTTGACTTAATTCAGGTTACCAAATGGTCAACAATGGCTGCGAATTGTATCTGCCTGTTTCATTTTCGCCCGAGTGTTAACTTGCGAACCGACAGCGACGCGTGGGATTGCGCTCTGTCTTGATGGCCCAGCCCATCGGTTCGGGTGAATTTAAGACACAAAGATTCAGGCAAGAGTTTGACCTTTCTAAAATCCGTTGTAGGTCGTTAAGATAAGGAAATTCAGACCGAAATCTTGACTGCAGGGAGTTCGTGAGAGGGATGGATGCCGAGGAAAGACAGCGTTTCGCTGCCCTCGCAAAGGCCGTTGCCGATGAGCGCGACGAGTCCGCATTCTCCGTACTCTTCGACTATTTCGCACCGCGCCTGAAATCATGGCTGATGCGCCAGAAAATGACACCAGGCGAGGCCGAGGAACTGGTGCAGGAAATCATGATTGTTCTCTGGCATAAGGCCGCCCTCTATGACCCGGCCCGATCCTCGCTTTCCACCTGGCTTTTTTGCATCGCCCGCAACCGGCGCATCGATCTGCAGCGCCGCGCTCAGGTTCGTGTTCTCGATGGCGAGGATCCGACGCTGCAGCCGCCGGCGGAATTGCGCGCCGACGAAATCGTCGCCAATGACGACCGCGATGCCCAGGTGCGCGATGCCGTCAGTCAGTTGCCCGAGGAGCAGCGGGCGCTGCTGCAGGCTGCCTTCTTCCTTGGCCAGTCGCATACCGAAATCGCAGATGCGACCGGCCTGCCGCTCGGCACGGTGAAATCGCGCATCAGGCTCGCCTTCGGCAAGCTCAGAAACCTGCTGGAGCGGGAAGAGGTCTAAAGCATGTCGCGCAAAAGTGTGCAGCGGTTTTGCGATAACGACATGCGTAAAACAAAGATCTAAAGCGCGGCGAGCGGATCTGAAAGATCGCGACCTGCTTTAGATCGTCTTCATGCCGTCTTCGGAACGGTCCGCGAGAACGCGATCGGCCGCCTCGTAGTGGCTCGGCCGGATATTGCCCCTCACCATGGCGAAGGCTGCCGACAGGACAGCGACATCGTCTGAAAAGCCGATAACGGCGAAGATATCAGGGATGATATCGACCGGCATGACGAAATAGGCAAGGGCTGCCAGAAGAACGCCGCGCACTCTGGTGGGCGTCTGCGGATCGAGCGCGCAATAGAAACCGGCAACCACATCGCGGGAGAATGGAATCTGCCGCACGGCGCGGCGAAAGGTCGGCCAGAATTTCTGCCGCACCGTCTTTTCACGACGGTTCTGCGTATCCTCGTCGCCCGGTAACAGAATTTCCCCGTATTTGACGTCGTCCATCCCGATATCCCCTGTGGTCGCTCCGAAAATATGGTGACGGCGCAAGCCGTTTCAATCGGCCGATTCAATCAAGCCCGCCGCGCCGCCGCCTTCTCCATGGCCTTTGCGAGCTTGAAATCCAGCTCCGTCAACCCGCCAGCATCATGCGTGTTGAGCTTCACCTCGACGCGGGAATAGACGTTGAACCATTCCGGATGATGGTTGAGTTTTTCGGCCGCAAGCGCCGATTCCGTCATGAAACCGAAAGCTTCCACGAAATTCGCGAATTTGAATGTCTTCGAAATCGAACCTGCCACATCATCGAGCGTCCAACCCGTGAGTTCGCCAAGCAACTGGTTGATTGCCGGCCTTTCCAGCTTTTCCATTTTCATGCCATGTTCCTTTCATCCTTCCGTCGGATCCTCAGATGAAACGTATCAGCATCCTCTTTGTTTGCATGGGCAATATCTGCCGCTCTCCGCTTGCCGAGGGGATATTTTGCCATGTCGCGGGTGAGGCGGGCCTTGGCGATGCTTTCCGCATCGGTTCCGCCGGTCTCGGCGGCTGGCATCAGGGAGAACTTCCCGACCGACGCTCGATCATCACCGCAAGCGCGCATGGCATCGACATCACCGGGCAGCGCGCCCGGAAGATATTACCTGAGGATTTTGACGATTTCGATCTGATCCTCGCCATGGACCGCTCGAATGTCACGGAACTGAGCCGGCGTTCATCGTACGCAGACAACATCCATCTCTTCGGCGATTTCGCGCTCGGCACCGGGGAAGATATTCCCGATCCCTATTATGGCGACCGGGAAGACTTCGAGTTCGTTTACGCCAAGCTCTTCAGCGGCTGCAGCACGCTGGTAGAGAGGCTCGGCACCAGCCTTGGCTCGTGGAGCGGGAAGACCTCTTCAGTCAGGTAAGGTCCGCCGCCAACCGATTCGCGCGACGACAGAAGCACGAAGCGCGGCACGGTGAAGGTCGAGGTCTGGAAGTTGCCGCGGCCGGCGAGGTAATGGACGACATCGTCGACGCGCGAATATTTGAGGCGGGCAAGCGTGACATGCGGCGTGAACTTGCGCGGGTCTGGCGGCAGGCCGATGCGCTGGCAGATCCGCTCGATCTCGCCCTGCAAGGCGTACATTTCAGGCGAAGGAGAAACTCCCGCCCAGATCGAATGCGGTTTCTTGGAGCCGAAGGAGCCGATGCCTTCAAGCCGGAGCTGGAATTCCGGTCGGTCGATGCGATCGAGACGCTCGACGATTTCGTCTGCCGTGCGTCCATCGACATCGCCGATGAAGCGAAGTGTGATGTGGTAATTCTCCACATCGATCCATCGTGCTCCGGGAAGACCACCGCGCAACAATGACAGGCTCATCGCCGCATTGCGCGGAATTTCGAGGGCGGTAAAAAGTCTCGGCATAACGAGCACTCCCCGAATCTTTTGCAGGTGCTCACACGGAATCACGCATTACAAACCTGTGCAAGCCCCTATTTCTTCACAGAAGAAATCGTCTCGACGAATTTTGTGACAGCCGGCTCCATCTTCTCCACCATCACATCCACGCCCTTGGCATTGGGATGCATGCCATCGTCGAGCTTCAGACCGGCATCCAGGACCACGCCGTCGAGGAAAAATGGGTAGAGTTCAACCCCATGTTTTTCCGCAAGTTTCTGGTAGATCGGGTTGAAGCGTTCGGCATAGTCCGCACCCATGTTCGGCGGCGCCATCATGCCGGCAAGGAATACAGCAATGCCGCGCTCTTTTAACCGGCTTATCATCTGGTCGAGATTCTTTTCGCTCTGCTCCGGCGGGATGCCGCGAAGCGCATCATTGGCGCCGAGTTCGAGAATCACCCCGTCGGTTCCGTCAGGAATGGACCAGTCGATTCGCGCAAGCCCGCCCGTGGTGGTGTCGCCCGAGACGCCGGCATTGGTGATCGAAACGTCGATCCCTCCGGCCTTCAGTGCTGCCTGCAGCTTCTCGGGAAAGCCGTCGCCTGGCGGCAACTGGTAACCCGCCATCAGGCTGTCGCCAAACCCGACCAGATTGATCGGGCGCGCTTCGGCAACTGTCGAGAAAATCAGCGAGAAGACGATGACAGCGAAGTGAAGGGCGGCAACTTTAAATCTCATAATGCTTTCCCTAGATTGGCTAGGTGCCGTTATGCGGCCATTCGGTTACGGAACTATATAGGGCGATTTCTGTTGGCCAAAACCATCATCGATCTGAAACACGCCGATTTGACGCTCGGTAATGCCGCTGCCTCGGTCCATGTGCTGAAAGGCATTGACCTGGAGATCAGCGCGGGCGAATCCGTCGGCATCGTCGGCCCTTCGGGCTCCGGCAAGTCCACGCTGCTGATGGTGCTTGCAGGCCTGGAAAAGCTCGACAGCGGCGAGATCAATATCAATGACACGCCCCTGCATGCGCTGAGTGAGGATCAGGTCGCCGATTTCCGCGGCCGCAACATCGGCATCGTCTTCCAGTCCTTCCATCTGATCGCCAACATGACGGCGCTGGAAAATGTCGCAGTGCCGCTTGAGCTCGCCAACGTTCCCAACCCCTTCGAGATCGCCGAACGCGAGCTGAMTTCCGTCGGCCTTGGTGAACGCCTGAGCCATTATCCCGGCCAGCTCTCGGGCGGCGAGCAGCAGCGTGTGGCGATCGCCCGTGCGCTCGCCCCCTCGCCCGCCCTGCTGATTGCTGACGAGCCGACCGGCAATCTCGACACCGATACCGGCCGGCAGATTGCCGACCTCCTGTTTTCCAAGCAGGCCGAGCGCGGCATGACCCTACTGCTTGTGACCCACGATATCGGCCTCGCCAATCGTTGCTCGCGCCAGATCCGCGTCCGCTCCGGGCGCATCGAGGGCGATAGCGCCGTCCGTCAGTCCGAGGCGGCGATTGCATGACGATCGTCACTCCGCGCATCTCGCTCGCCTTCCGTCTGGCCCTTCGCGAACTGCGCGGCGGCTTGAGGGGTTTCTACATCTTCCTCGCCTGTATCGCGCTCGGCACCGCCGCGATCGCTGCCGTCAACTCTGTCTCACAGTCGATCACCGATACGATCGCCTCGCAGGGGCAGGAACTCTTGGCCGGTGACGTCCGCTTCGAGCTTAACAACCGCGAGGCAACGCCAGAGGAAATGAATTTCCTGCGTGGCCTTGGCGAAGTCTCCGTTTCCACCGGCCTGCGCTCCATGGCTCGCAAGCCGGATGGATCCGATCAAGCGCTGGTCGAGGTCAAGGCCGTCGACGATGCCTATCCGCTCTACGGCGCCTTTGAAGCGGAGCCGAACTACCCGCTCGCCTCCCTGCTATCAGGCGAAGGCGGCACCTATGGCGCTGTCGTAGCTCCACTGCTGCTGGAGCGACTGCGATTGCAGATCGGCGACGAACTGCTGCTCGGCAACGTCAAGCTCAGCATCACGGGCACGGTCAAGACCGAGCCGGATGCGCTCTCGGAAGGCTTCGGCTTCGCCCCCCGCATGCTCGTCAGCCGAAACGCACTTCAGGCATCCGGCCTGATCCAGACCGGCAGCCTTGTGGAACATGCCTACAAGATCAAGCTGGAAGACCGCAGCACGATGAGCGGTATCCAGGCCCGCGCCACCACAGAATTCCCTTCGGCCGGTTGGTCCGTCCGCACCAGCGATCGCGCCGCCCCATCGCTGACGGAAAACATAACCCGCTTTTCGCAATTCCTCACGCTGGTCGGCCTGACCGCTCTGATCGTCGGCGGCGTCGGCGTCGCCAATGCCGTGCGCGCCTTCCTTGATGCCAAACGTACGACGATCGCGACCTTCAAATGCCTGGGCGCCCCGGCAGCCGTCGTGGTCTGGATCTATCTCTTCCAGATCGCCATCATCGCAGCAGCCGGCATCCTGATCGGTCTTGTGCTCGGCGCCTTGTCCCCGATGCTGGCTGCACAGTTCCTCGCACAGTTCCTGCCGGTCTCTACCGATCCGACCCTCTATCCCGGCGCTCTAGTGCTTGCGGCCCTCTTCGGCATGCTGACGATGCTTGCCTTTGCCATCCTGCCGCTCGGCCATGCGCGCGAAGTGCCGGCAACCGCACTCTTCCGCGAGCAGGGTTTTGAGGCACGCCACCTGCCCTCCTGGCCCTATGTGTTACTCGCCGCGCTCTTCATGGCTGCGCTCGCAGGCCTTGCCATCTTTACCGCCTATGACCGCTTCATCGCCGTGATCTTCGTCGGCGCCATCATCTTCGCCTTCGTCATCCTGCGCCTCGTCGCAGCCTTGATCGCCTGGCTGGCGCGCAGAAGCCCGCGCGTCAACTCGCCGGCGCTGCGGCTGGCGATCGGCAATATCCATCGCCCCGGAGCACTGACACCCTCCGTCGTCCTCTCGCTCGGTCTCGGCCTTGCGTTGCTGGTCACCCTCACACTAATCGACGGCAACCTGCGCCAGCAGCTAACCGGCCGCATGAACGAGGGTGCGCCGAACTTCTTCTTCGTCGATATCCAGAGCGCCGAGGTCGATGCCTTCCGCAACCTGATCCATACCCAGTCCCCGAATGGCAAGCTGGTGGAAGTGCCGATGCTGCGCGGCCGCATCATCGCCTTCAATGGCCAGGATGTGACCAAGATGAATGTGCCGGCAGCGGGCCGCTGGGTGCTGAATGGCGACCGCGGCATTACCTACGAGGAAAGCCCACCGGAGAATTCCGTCCTTACCGAAGGCCAGTGGTGGGGCAAGGACTATAGCGGCGAGCCGCTCGTCTCCTTCTCGAGCGAGGAGGCGCATGAGCTGGGCCTCAAGATCGGCGATACCGTCACCGTCAACGTTCTCGGCCGCAACATCACTGCCAAAATTGCCAATCTGCGGCGGGTCGAATGGGAATCGCTGTCGATCAATTTCGTCATGGTGTTCTCGCCGAACACGTTTCGTGGCGCTCCGCATGCATGGTTGGCGACACTGACAGATCCCGCATCGACCGAGACTGAAGACGCTGCAATCTTGAAATCCGTGACCAACGCCTATCCGACGATCACGAGCGTGCGCGTCAAGGACGCGATCGATATCGTCAACCAGCTGGTCGGCGAGCTTGCAACCGCGATCCGCGCCGCAGCTTCCGTTGCACTCATCGCCTCCGTTCTCGTGCTGGCCGGCGCACTCGCCGCCGGAAATCGGGCGCGCACGCATGATGCGGTGGTGCTGAAAACGCTCGGTGCGACGAGAACCATGCTGATCCGCGCCTTCAGCTATGAATATCTCATCCTCGGTGTTGCCACCGCCATTTTCGCGCTTTTTGCCGGCAGTGTGGCTGCCTGGTTCATCGTCAGCCGCATCATGCGCCTGCCCTCCAGCTTCATGCCGGATGTCGCAGGTCTCACCCTTGTCACAGCCCTAGTATTGACCGTCGGTATCGGCTTGATCGGCACCTGGCGCATCCTCGGACAGAAGGCAGCACCCGTTTTGCGCGAGCTGTAATGGGTGAAGGCCCCAAATCCCTTCACCTTACGGCGATTTAACCGAACGGCAGATTGCAAAGGCCTTGTTTGAATTGGACGAAAGCCTCATATTGTCAGCAGGCATGCTGGAAGCTCCGCAGCGGCGCCCGGGTCGTAAACCCGACACCGTATTTCCATCGGAGCTTGTAAGAGGAAACTATGGCTGATCTCCGTAACTATCAAAGCCGCGCACAAGCCGGCGAAGTGATTGATCAAGGCCTCCGCGCTTATATGCTCAAGGTCTACAACCTGATGGCGCTGGGTCTGGCGATCACTGGTGTGGCCGCCTATCTGTCATTCCAGTTCGCTTTCGCCAATGGCGAGCTAACTGCATTCGGTCAGGCGATTTATGCGAGCCCGCTTCGGTGGGTTGTGATCCTTGCACCGCTTGCTGCCGTGTTCTTTCTGAGCTTCCGTATTAACCAGATGAGCGTGGCTGCAGCGCAGACCACTTTCTGGGTCTATTCCGCACTGGTCGGGTTGTCGCTCTCGTCAATCTTCATAATCTATACGGGCCAGAGCATCGTACAGACCTTCTTCGTGACGGCCGCCTCCTTCGGTGCGCTGTCGCTTTACGGCTACACGACCAAGCGCAACCTGTCGGCAATGGGTTCATTCCTGATCATGGGCCTCTTCGGCCTGATCATCGCTTCGATCGTCAACATCTTCCTGGCTTCGTCCGCCGTGCAGTTCGCGATCTCCGCGATCGGCGTGCTGATCTTTGCAGGCCTCACCGCCTACGACACGCAGCGCATCAAGGAAATGTATTTCGAAGCAGACGGTTATGACGTCGCCGGCCGCAAGGCCATCATGGGCGCGCTGACGCTCTACCTCGACTTCATCAACCTCTTCATGTTCCTGCTACAGTTCATGGGCAACCGTAAGTAAGCAGGCCGGACTGAAAAACGAAAAGGCGGCTTCGGCCGCCTTTTTTGTTGCGGGCAGTTCGCTGGAGTGCTTCAACGTGAGCCTTCGTTCAACCGTGCCGATCGATCCGAAATGCTCCCTCTCCTACGCGACGCTCTTCCTTCCGATCTTCCTGCCATTACTGAAATCTACCGCGAGTCCGTGCTGAACGGCATCTCGAGTTATGAAATCGTGCCGCCAACCGAAGCGGAAATGACGGCTCGCTACTCCGCCATTCGCGAGCAGGGCTATCCCTACATCGCCGCGACAGCCGAGGACGGAAGCCTGCTCGGCTATGCCTATGCCTCGGCATTCCGCACCCGTCCTGCCTATCGCTGGCTGGTCGAGGATTCGATTTATCTGGGCACGGAGGCGCGCGGCAAGGGTATCGGCAAACTACTCCTTGGAGAGTTGATTTCGCGCTGCACCGTCTCTGGCTTCCGCCAGATGACCGCCGTCATCGGCGGTGCAAGCCCGGCTTCTATCTCGCTTCACCGTTCACTGGGTTTTGAAGAGATCGGTCTGATGAAGGGTGCCGGTTACAAGCACGGCCGCTGGCTGGATACGATGCTGATGCAGCGCAGACTGGGCGAAGGAACGGAAACCCATCCCGATCCTGAGGCCTATCCGGGCACGCTGTTCAAGGGGTGATATCGCTTACTTGTCGACGAGCTTCAACGATTTGTCGAAAACCTTCAGGACTGGCCCAAGCTCGTGGCCGCGCTTCAGGATCATGCCGTTGGTGTTCACGACCGAAAAGGCGCCCTGCTTGGCAGCAAGCTTCGGATTCTTCTCGATGCGGAAGAGCGGCATTTCGCCCGAGCGCTTGAAGACGGAGAACACCGCCTTCTCCCCCGTGTGGTCGATGGCATAGTCTTTCCACTCGCCTTCGCCCACCATTCGACCGTAGATCCACAAAATCTGGTCGAGCTCCCGCCGGTGAAATGTCACTGGCATCGGATCTTTATTTTGTCTGTATTCCTTGAGATCAACGACGGTTGAAGAGCTATTGTCGACGGAGCGGCTTTCGCCGTGCCGCAAATCCGGCGTATCTGTCATCAGACTCCCAAGACCTCCACGTGTGACAGGAGAGTGACAGTTTGCCCGAGCCGCGGCAAATTGCAAGGGACCGACTGTCACACTGGGGACGAAACCTGCTTTCTCCGGTGTGCCGCATTTCAGTCAAAACAGCGCCTCATTTCCAAGAGAACTATAGGCTCCAGTTTGGCGCCAGCGCGCCAAAGGGCCCGGCGGAGCGTATCGACCTTAACCCCAGCCCCGAATACGCTTGGCCGGGCCGCCTGACATTCATCAACAAGTAGATGAAATCCTTAGATATTTTTTCCCGCCATGACGACTGTCGCGCCGAGGATCGCTCCCGGATCGCCGTTGTCCGTCACGGACTGCAAGAGAATCGCTGATCCCTCGAGATCTGGTTTTTCCATCACGCTGGCCGGCAGAGTGAGCGTCGTTGCCTTGCCATCCCACATACCGACGGTCTCTACATCGGTCACGCTGTGGAGGTAGGAGATCTTCTGGCCGCTGTTTTCGCCCTTCTCGACGTCGATCGTTTTTTCCTTGTCGAAATAGACGATCACCACATTGGCCTTGCCCTGGCCGGCGCCGAGCTTGATCTCTAATTGGTCGCCGCTCATGCGAGCACTGACGGGCACGGTCAGGCCTTTGCCCTCGTTGGCATAGCCATTTATCTTGCCGTTGATGCCGGCAAGATCGGCGCCTGCGAGATGGTCACGGCCATTGACGATTGCCTGCGGCGTATAGACGTTGCTGCGGCCCATCATGCGGGCATAGCCGTATTGCCGCTCGGTATTTTCCTTCGAGCTCAGCGTGTCGGCCCAGCCGAGATAATTCCAGTAATCGACGTGATAGGCGAGGGCGATGACATTGCCCTGGCTGACGAGCTTGCGGAATGCGGCATCGGCCGGCGGACAGGAGGCGCAGCCCTGCGCCGTGAACAGCTCAACGACGCCTTTCGGCGTACCATCTTCGGCCAGGAGCGGACTTGCAAAAGCAAGCCCGGCGATCAGCGGGATCATAAAACGCGGGGACATTCACCAGCACCTCTTTTCCAGGGTCAGCAGCGGTCCTGAACTGCCGGCTCTGAGATATGAACGTACGAATAATCCTTCCGGGTCCAAACGGAAAGTCACGAACGGGTGAGACGGAGCCCCAGGCGGACGGCGGCCGAAACACATCACCGTGAGCAGCGAAACAGCCTCGTTTTCCACAAAGAAAAACCGCCGGAAATTGCTCTCCGGCGGTCATTATCAGGCAAGTATCTTAACAATCAGGCTGCGAGATCGCGCAGAACCGTCTGCAGGATGCCGCCATTGTTGAGGTAGACGACCTCGTCCAGCGTGTCGACGCGCGACACCAGCGGAACGTCCTTCACCGTGCCGTCGGCATAGGTGATCTTGGCGATCTTCTTTTCGCGCGGCTTGATGTTTTCGAGGCCCTCGATGGTAACGAGTTCGTCGCCCTTAAGGTTGAGGCTCTGCCATGTCGTGCCCTCTTCAAAGACGAAGGGGATGACACCCATGCCGACCAGGTTCGAACGGTGGATACGCTCGAAGCTCTGGGCGATTACGGCCTTGACGCCGAGCAGGTTCGTGCCCTTCGCAGCCCAGTCACGCGAGGAACCGTTGCCATATTCCACGCCGGCGAAGATGACGAGCGGAACGCCTTCGGCCTTGTACTGCATGGCCGCATCGTAGATCGAGGTCTCTTCCTTGGACGGATAGTGGATGGTGTAGCCACCTTCCTTGCCGTTCGCACCGAGCATGAAGTTGCGGATGCGGATGTTGGCAAAGGTGCCGCGCATCATCACTTCGTGGTTGCCGCGGCGCGTGCCGTACTGGTTGAAGTCGGCAACTGCGACGTCGTGGCCAAGCAGGTAGGCGCCTGCCGGCGAAGCAGCCTTGATCGAACCGGCCGGAGAAATGTGGTCGGTGGTGATCTTGTCGCCGAAGAGGCCGAGGACACGGGCACCTTTGATGTCGGAAATGCCGGTGCCCTTCTTGCCCATGCCGACAAAGTAGGGCGGGTTCTGGACATAGGTCGAATCGTCGTCCCAGGCATAGGTCTGGCCCGGGGGAACCTGAACGGCCTGCCAGTTTTCGTCACCCTTGAAGACGTCGGCGTACTTTGTTTCGTAGAGTTCGCGGGTGACGTACTTCAGGATGAATTCCTGAACTTCCTTTGAAGTCGGCCAGATATCCTTGAGATAAACCGGCTTGCCGTTCTGGTCTTCGCCGATCGGCTCCTTGGTCAGATCCTTCTGAACCGTACCGGCAAGAGCGTAGGCGACGACGAGCGGCGGCGAAGCGAGGTAGTTCGCCTGGACGTCCGGCGAGATACGGCCTTCGAAGTTGCGGTTGCCGGAGAGCACGCCGGAAACGATCAGGCCCTTGTCGTTGATCGTCTTGGAGATCGGTGCCGGCAGCGGGCCGGAATTGCCGATGCAGGTCGTGCAGCCGAAGCCAACGAGGTTGAAGCCGAGTTTGTCGAGGTCAGCCTGCAGGCCTGACTTGGCGAGATATTCGCCGACGACCTGCGATCCCGGAGCAAGCGAGGTCTTAACCCACGGCTTGGTCTTCAGGCCCTTGGCAACGGCATTGCGGGCGAGAAGGCCGGCAGCGATCAGCACCGACGGGTTGGAGGTGTTGGTGCAGGAGGTGATGGCGGCAATCGCGACGTCACCATGGCCGAGATCGAAATCCGTGCCTTCGACCGCATAGCGGTTGTTCAGCTGACCGGGCTTCTTGTAGTCGGCATCCATCGAACCGGCAAAGCCGGTAGCAATGTTTTCGAGCGCGATACGGCCTTCCGGACGCTTCGGACCGGCCATCGAGGGTACAACGTCACCGAGGTCGAGTTCCAGCGTGTCGGTGAAGACGAGGTCGGAACCGTCGCCATCGCGCCACATGCCCTGGGCCTTCGAATAGGCTTCGACGAGCGCGATCCRGTCATGCGCGCGGCCGGACATCGTGAGGTAGTTGATGGTTTCGCCATCAACCGGGAAGAAGCCGCAGGTCGCGCCGTATTCCGGACCCATGTTGCCGATTGTCGCGCGATCGGCGAGCGGCATGTTGTCCATGCCCGGACCGAAGAATTCGACGAACTTGGAAACAACGCCCTTCTTGCGCAGCATCTGCACGACGGTCAGAACGAGGTCGGTCGCAGTTACGCCTTCTTTCAGCTTACCGGTCAGCTTGAAGCCGATAACTTCGGGCAGAAGCATCGAGACCGGCTGGCCGAGCATGGCGGCTTCAGCTTCGATACCACCGACACCCCAGCCGAGAACGCCGAGGCCGTTGATCATCGTCGTATGCGAGTCGGTGCCGACGCAGGTGTCCGGATAAGCGATCGTTTCGCCGTCCTCTTCCTTCGTCCAGACGGTCTGGCCGAGATATTCGAGATTGACCTGGTGACAGATGCCGGTGCCCGGAGGAACGACGCGGAAATTCTTGAATGCCTGCTGGCCCCACTTCAGGAAGCGGTAACGCTCGCCGTTGCGCTGATATTCCAGCTCGACATTCCTGGCAAAAGCCTGCGGCGTGCCGAATTCGTCGACGATGACCGAGTGGTCGATGACGAGGTCGACGGGAACAAGCGGATTGATCTTTTCCGGGTCGCCGCCGAGCGAGACCATTGCGTCGCGCATTGCGGCAAGGTCGACGACGGCGGGAACGCCGGTGAAGTCCTGCATCAGCACGCGGGCCGGACGATAGGCGATTTCATTCTCGACAGCGCCCTTGTTGTTCAACCATTCGGCGACGGCAAGGATGTGCTCCTTGGTGACCGACTGACCGTCTTCAAAGCGCAGCAGATTTTCCAGCAGCACCTTCATCGAATAGGGGAGCTTCGATACGCCGGGGAGACCGTTTGCCTCAGCCTTCGGCAGGCTGTAGTAGACGTAGTCCTTTCCGTTCACGGAAAGCGTGGACCGACAATTGAAACTGTCAAGAGATTTAGACACGAGAAACCCCGTTTCTGATAGCCAACACAGTCGTGCGAACGCCTATGCACTTAATGCACATCAGGATGCGGGTACGGCCATTTCCGCTGTCCGCACGTGAGGAACGACCCCAAGTTCGGCGCAAGGATGAAGTTCACGCCGACCGCTGGCGTGGTTGCAGGTCTTATAGATAATTTCGTAAAGACTTGCCATAGCGACAAAGGTCAAAATCGGACATTTTTTGAGCTTGCCGATGGTGCCAATGAAGAAAGAGCCGATGCATGCATCTCACCGCTGAAAATCTGGCAGCCCGGCGCGGTGAGGATCTGATTTTCGTTAACGTTTCCTTTCACTTGCAGGCTGGCGAAGCGCTGATTCTGACGGGTAAAAACGGATCGGGAAAGTCCACTTTATTGCGCGTTACCGCCGGTCTTTTGAGGCCGGAAAAAGGCTCCGTTACAGTCGCTGATTCGGTTGGTGCCGAGAGGCGTCCGGCAGCGGAAGCGAGCCACTACCTTGGCCATCGTAACGCCATGAAGACAGAACTTACGGTTGCAGAGAACCTGGATTTCTGGAGATCCTTCCTTGGACCCGGCAAAGCCGCCAGCATGAGCATCGAGGAAGCCGCCGAAGCCGTTGGCCTGCCCGGCATTACCCACCTGCCCTTCGGCTACCTCTCGGCCGGCCAGCAACGCCGCTTCGCCTTCGCCAAGCTTCTGGTCGCGCATCGCCCGATCTGGATCCTGGACGAGCCGACTGCGGCGCTGGATGCAAGTGCAGACCGGTTGTTCACGGAATTGATTGAAGCGCATCGCAGGGAAGGCGGAATTGTCGTCGCCGCGACGCATCAGCCTCTTGGGCTGGAAGGGACCAAGGAATTGAAAATGACCGGTTTTGCCGGGGTGGACCAGGGAGTGTGGGGATGACCGCCCTCTTCCTGCGTGACCTGAGACTCTCCATCCGCGCCGGCGGCGGTGCCCTGATCGGCATTCTGTTCTTCCTGACGATCGTCGCCGTCATCCCGTTCGGCGTCGGGCCTGATCTTGCGCTTCTCTCCCGCATCGGCCCGGCCATTGTCTGGATCGGTGCGCTGCTCGCTGCCCTGCTCGGGCTCGACCGCTTGTTCCAGGCGGAGCGTGACGACGGTTCGCTCGATTTGATGCTGATGCAGGAAACGCCGCTGGTGCTGACCGTGCTCATCAAATGCGCCGCACACTGGACGGCGACAAGCCTGCCGCTCGTCATCGCCTCGCCATTGCTCGGCCTCTTCATGAACATGAACGAAACGGCGATCGGCGCGACCATGCTCACGCTCCTTGTCGGCTCGCCGGCAATCACCTTCATTGGCGCTGTCGGCGCAGCCGTTGCTGTCGCGCTGCCTCGCGGCGGCCTGCTGGTCTCGGTACTCATCCTGCCGCTGACGATCCCCGTGCTGATCTTTGGCGTCAGCGCTACATATGCAGCGGTTGTGGGACCGTCGCCCTTCCTGCCGCCGTTTCTGATCCTCATCGCCCTGACGCTCTTCTTCGCCGTCATCGGTCCGGCGGCAGYAGCCCTTGCGCTCAGAAACACGGCGGATTGATCGGCGCTTCGATTGCGGCTCCCGGCGGATCAAGGTAAGGAAGCGGATATGAGCGAAACGAGCCTTGCCATCAGCAAATTCAGCGATCTCGCCAACCCGACGCGGTTTCTGGCGCTGGCATCGCGCGTCATTCCATGGCTGGCCGGCATCACGGCCCTCTGTTTTATCACCGGGCTCTATCTGAGCTTCTCGACCGAGGGCGACTATCAGCAGGGCGAGACCGTGCGCATCATGTATGTGCATG
>NZ_JBFTPD010000058.1:0-19831 GCF_056398305.1 Rhizobium sp. 01T444 | reverse complement strand
GATGCGTGCGAAGGTGAGCGAACCGACGAAGGGGTCGTTCATGATCTTGAATGCGAGCATGGACAGCGGCTCGGCATCATCTGCATGACGCTCGATTTCGGCTTCGGTCTTGAAGTCGATGCCCTTGATCGCCGGAATATCAAGCGGCGACGGCAGGTAATCGACAACGGCGTCGAGCAGCGGCTGGACGCCCTTGTTCTTGAAGGCGGTGCCGCAGAACATCGGGTGGAACTTGACGTCGATCGTGCCGCGACGAACGAGTTCGCGGATCTTGTCGTTGTCGGGCATGTTGCCTTCGAGGTAGGCTTCCATCGCGGCTTCGTCGATCTCGACAACGGTCTCGATCAGCTTTTCGCGATATTCTTCAGCCTTGGCCTTCATGTCGTTCGGAATTTCAACGACATCCCACTGAGCGCCGAGGGATTCGTCGCGCCAGATGAGAGCGTTCATCTCGACGAGGTCGATTACGCCCTTGAAGTCGCTTTCAGCGCCGATCGGCAGCTGCATGACGACAGCGATCGCACCCAGACGGGTCTTGATCATCTCGACCGAGCGGTAGAAGTCCGCGCCGGTCTTGTCCATCTTGTTGCAGAAGATCATGCGCGGAACGTTGTACTTCTCAGCCTGACGCCAGACGGTTTCCGTCTGCGGCTCGACACCGGCGTTGGCATCGAGCAGCGCGATGGCGCCGTCGAGAACGCGAAGCGAACGCTCGACTTCAATGGTGAAGTCGACGTGGCCGGGGGTGTCGATGATGTTGAAACGGCGCATTTTGCCGTCACGGCCCTTCCAGTAGGTCGTGGTGGCAGCGGAGGTGATCGTGATGCCACGCTCCTGCTCCTGCTCCATCCAGTCCATCGTGGCTGCGCCATCGTGGACTTCGCCGATCTTGTGCGACTTGCCGGTGTAATAAAGGATACGCTCGGTGGTCGTGGTCTTGCCGGCGTCGATATGCGCCATGATACCGAAATTGCGGTAGTCTTCGATCTTATATTCGCGAGCCATAATGGACTGCCTTTCGATATCGTTCGGGATTACCAGCGATAATGCGAGAACGCGCGGTTGGCATCAGCCATCTTGTGCGTGTCTTCGCGCTTCTTGACTGCAGAACCGCGGTTGTTGGATGCGTCGAGAAGTTCGCCCGAAAGACGATCGATCATGGTGGTTTCGTTGCGCTTGCGAGCGGCAGCGATCAGCCAGCGAATGGCAAGAGCCTGACGGCGCTCCGGACGAACATCGACCGGAACCTGATAGGTCGCACCACCGACGCGGCGCGAACGGACTTCAACGTGCGGAGCGATATTGTCGAGCGCGGAATGGAAAACCGTGAGCGGCTCCTGCTTCGACTTGCCCTGCACGGAGTCAAACGCGCCGTATACGATGCTTTCAGCGACGGACTTCTTGCCGTCGAGCATGATGGCGTTCATGAACTTCGTGACAACGAGGTCACCGAACTTCGGGTCCGGATTGATCTCGCGCTTTTCTGCTTTGTGGCGTCTGGACATACTTCTCGTCTCTTTAACTGTTAAGGCGCTCTACCACGCGGAGGACTTCGCGCAGCGCCGGGATTTCACTTCAAGCCTTTCCGGACGGTATCGCCCGGGGCGAAATTACTTCGGACGCTTCGCACCGTACTTGGAACGGCGCTGCTTGCGGTTCTTGACACCCTGGGTATCGAGAACGCCGCGGATGATGTGGTAACGGACACCCGGAAGGTCCTTTACGCGGCCGCCACGGATCATGACGACAGAGTGTTCCTGAAGGTTGTGGCCTTCACCGGGGATGTAACCAATGACTTCGAAGCCGTTGGTGAGGCGGATCTTTGCGACCTTACGCAGAGCCGAGTTCGGCTTCTTCGGCGTCGTAGTGTAGACGCGGGTGCAAACGCCGCGCTTCTGCGGGTTCTCCTGGAGAGCGGGAACCTTATTACGCTTTACGTTCGCCTGGCGAGGCTTGCGGATCAGCTGGTTTACGGTAGGCATTCAACCATCCCTTACGTTTGTCTCAGTACCCTTGCGGGCTCGAACTTCGCCGTTTCCGGCATTGCCACACATATTTCCCTCAATGCGCAAAATATGGCCCGATCCGCTTCCGCAGATGGACCACATAGAGCAGAGGACGCAAAAAAGATGCGTCATGCGTGCAGCATCATGACTTCAACGTGCGTATAGAACCTTGTTTGAGGCGATCTTCAGGACGCGTCGTCCCAAACAGCCAAACCTCACATTGGATCTGATGGCGGGCGTACTACTGGTTTCCACCCTGTTCGTCAAGGCCGGTTAAGAAATAATCTCCGCGCCGACGGCATGAAAACCCCTGTGAACAGGCTGTTTACAGGCTCTTTAAGCCGGTTAAAGATACCCGGCAAGATAAACTTGGGCATTGCAGCAAAAACAGATAGGAATCGGTATTTGCAGACATGAAGCCCTTATATGGGATCTGCATATTGCGATTCTCAGAGAGCCGAAGGACAAGAAGATGATCGGGACACCGGACAACGACAACAATTTCGACGGACCGATGATCTTCATCATCATCGGCAAGGGCTATGAATCCGACACGAGCGAGGGCGTTGACCTGCACGTCATGCTGAAGGCCGCCGATGACGATAGCGCCGTGCGCGAAGCATTAAACGCCCTTGCCGAGGAAGGCTTCATCGAAGCCGATCTCGACCAGATCGGCATGTTGACCGAAGTACCCTCCGATGAGCCGCATGCCTCTGCCTATCAGGGTGCCCTGGACGGCGAAGTCTCGATCATCCGCTTTAGCTAAGCCTATATATAAAGAATAGCGCCTGCGCGCCGGTGCAGGCTGCGTCCTCCTCCCCTCACCTTTTTCATTTTGCCGATATCACGAGGGCAGCGAGCCTGGGTTCACGCGATAGCGTCGCCAGTGGCCTCAGCGAGTTCCACATCCACCTTTTGCGCAGATCAAACTGCACACCGCAGTGGCAGCTCGTCTGCGTTCGCGTAACGTCCGCCGACCCTTCGATACCGGTCTCCGTTCGAGGCGGCCGGCGGCTTCGTTTACCGGCGCAACCGGTTGAGTAACGCAGGATGAATGCAGGCATCGCCGTTTGCTTTGGGCCTTGCGGTCTGCCGCCATCGGAACAACA
Source organism: Rhizobium sp. 01T444 (assembly GCF_056398305.1). Classification (NCBI taxonomy): domain Bacteria; kingdom Pseudomonadati; phylum Pseudomonadota; class Alphaproteobacteria; order Hyphomicrobiales; family Rhizobiaceae; genus Rhizobium; species Rhizobium sp. 01T444. Next base: position 16,716 of record NZ_JBFTPD010000058.1, on the reverse strand, counting down.
GCGCGACAACGATCTCCCAGCCACCTTCCAGACAAAGAAAAACCGCCCGGATTTCTCCGGGCGGTTTTGGATTCTGGATGTCTCGAACTGGCGATTACTCGGCAGCAGGAGCGCTTTCGTTCGCCAGGTCCTGCAGCATCGGCGTTGCGGCCCCTGCCCCGGAGCCCTTGCGGCGCTCTTCCAGGATCAGGTCGTCGCGAGCCGTCGCAATGCGGCGGATCTGGGTCATGGTGCCACCGGTACCCGCCGGGATCAGGCGGCCGACGATGACATTTTCCTTCAGACCCTGCAGGCCGTCGGTCTTGCCGGCGATCGCAGCTTCCGTCAGCACCTTGGTCGTTTCCTGGAAGGAAGCGGCCGAGATGAAGGACGGCGTCTGCAGCGATGCCTTGGTGATGCCGAGCAGAACCGGATCACCGCTGGCAGGCCTCTTGCCTTCCTCGATGAGGTGGTCGTTGACGTCTTCCAGCTCGATACGGTCGACATTGTCGCCGACGATATAGGTCGAGTCGCCTGCATCGGTGATTTCCACCTTCTGCAGCATCTGACGGACAATCACTTCGATGTGCTTGTCGTTGATGACAACGCCCTGCAGACGATAGACTTCCTGGATTTCGTTGACGAGGTAGGAAGCCAGAGCCTCCACGCCCTTGATCGCCAGGATGTCGTGCGGAGCCGGGTTACCGTCGAGGATGTAGTCACCCTTTTCGATATAGTCGCCTTCCTGAAGGTGGAAGGGCTTGCCCTTCGGGATCAGGTATTCGACCGGCTCGACACCGTCTTCCGCCGGCTCGATGATGACGCGGCGCTTGTTCTTGTAATCGCGGCCGAGGCGGATCGTACCATCGATCTCTGCGATGATGGCGTGGTCCTTCGGACGACGGGCTTCGAACAATTCTGCGACGCGCGGCAGACCACCGGTGATGTCCTTGGTCTTGGCGCTTTCCAGCGGCGAACGGGCAAGAACGTCACCCTGGGAGACCTTCGTGCCCGGCTCGACCGACAGGATCGCGTCGACCGAAAGCAGGAAGCGGGCTTCGCCGCCACGGGAGAGCTTCGCGACATTGCCGCTTGCGTCCTTGATGACGATGGCAGGCTTCAGGTCCGAACCGCGCGGGGTCGAACGCCAGTCGATAACCTGACGCTTGGTGATGCCCGTGGATTCGTCGGTCGCTTCGAGAACGGAGAGGCCGTCGACGACATCTTCGAACTGAACCGTACCGGCTACTTCCGTCATCATCGGACGGGTGTAGGGATCCCACTCCGCCAGACGCTGACCGCGCTTGACCTTGTCGCCTTCATCGACATGCAGCTTCGAACCGTAGGCAACACGCTGCGAGGAACGCTCCACGCCACGCTCGTCCAGGATCTGGACGGTCATGTTACGGCCCATGGCAACGAGGTTGCCATCGGAGTTGCGCAGGATGTTGCGGTTCTTGATCTGCACCGTACCTTCATACGAGGCTTCCAGGAACGACTGGTCGACCACGGTTGCCGTGCCACCAAGGTGGAACGTACGCATGGTAAGCTGCGTGCCCGGCTCGCCGATCGACTGGGCGGCGATGACGCCGACGGCTTCGCCCATGTTAACAGGCGTACCGCGAGCAAGGTCTCGGCCGTAGCAGACCGAGCAGACGCCCGTCTGGATTTCGCAGGTCAGCGCCGAACGAATACGGATCGACTGGATACCGGCCTTCTCGATCTCGACGACGTCGGGCTCAAGGATCATCTTGCCAGCATCGACGATACGCTCGCCGGTCACCGGATGGTCGATGTTGTCGAGGGCCGTACGGCCGAGGATACGGACACCGATCGAGGCAACGACCTGACCGGCATCGACGATGGCGGTCATGGTGAGGCCGGTTTCGGTACCGCAATCGACGTGAGTGACGATGCAATCCTGCGCGACGTCGACGAGACGGCGGGTCAGGTAACCGGAGTTTGCGGTCTTCAAGGCGGTGTCTGCCAGACCCTTACGGGCACCGTGCGTCGAGTTGAAGTACTCGTTGACGGTCAGGCCTTCCTTGAAGTTCGAGATGATCGGCGTCTCGATGATTTCACCCGACGGCTTGGCCATGAGGCCGCGCATGCCGCCCAGCTGACGCATCTGGTTCGGAGAACCACGAGCGCCCGAGTGGGACATCATGTAGATCGAGTTCATCGGCTTCTGACGACCAGTCGCCGGATCGAACTCGACAGCCTTAATGCGGGCCATCATCTCTTCGGCGACCTTTTCGGTAGCCTTACCCCAGGCGTCGACAACCTTGTTGTACTTTTCGCCCTGGGTGATGAGACCGTCGTTGTACTGCTGTTCGTATTCCTTCACCAGGTTTTCGGTGTCGTTGACGATCTTGGCCTTGGTGTCCGGGATGACCATGTCGTCCTTGCCGAACGAAATGCCGGCGCGGCAGGCATGGCTGAAGCCGAGCTGCATGATGCGGTCACAGAAGATGACCGTGTCCTTCTGGCCGCAATGACGGTAGACCGCGTCGATCATCCTGGAGATGTTCTTCTTGGTCATTTCCTGGTTGCAGATATCGAAGGTCACCTTGCCGTTCTTCGGCAGGAGTTCACCGATGAGCAGGCGGCCCGGCGTCGTTTCATAGATCTTCGAGTAGGGCTTGCCGTCCTCGCCGATAGACTTGAAGCGGCCGCGGATCTTGGTGTGCAGCGTCACGACCTTGGTTTCGAGGGCGTGGTGCAGCTCGCCGAGATCGGAGAAGGCCATGCCTTCGCCCGGCTCGTTCTGGTTCATGATCGACAGGTAGTACAGGCCGAGAACCATGTCCTGCGACGGAACGATGATCGGTGCACCGTTTGCCGGGTGCAGGATGTTGTTCGTCGACATCATCAGAACGCGAGCTTCGAGCTGGGCTTCGAGCGACAGCGGCACGTGAACAGCCATCTGGTCACCATCGAAGTCGGCGTTGAAGGCCGTGCAGACGAGCGGGTGCAGCTGGATGGCCTTGCCTTCGACCAGGGTGGGTTCGAAGGCCTGGATGCCCAGGCGGTGCAGCGTCGGTGCGCGGTTCAGCAGAACCGGATGCTCGCGGATGACCTCGTCGAGGATATCCCAGACTTCCGGCTTTTCCTTTTCGACGAGCTTCTTGGCCTGCTTGACGGTCGAAGAATAACCTTTCGCGTCGAGGCGGGCGTAGATGAACGGCTTGAAGAGCTCGAGCGCCATCTTCTTCGGAAGACCGCACTGATGCAGCTTCAGTTCCGGACCGGTCACGATGACCGAACGGCCGGAATAGTCGACGCGCTTGCCGAGCAGGTTCTGACGGAAGCGGCCCTGCTTGCCCTTGAGCATGTCGGACAGCGACTTCAGCGGACGCTTGTTGGCGCCGGTGATGACGCGGCCGCGACGGCCGTTATCGAAGAGCGCATCGACAGATTCCTGCAGCATGCGCTTTTCGTTACGGATGATGATGCCCGGAGCGCGCAGTTCGATCAGGCGCTTCAGACGGTTGTTACGGTTGATGACGCGACGATACAGATCGTTGAGGTCAGACGTCGCGAAACGACCACCGTCCAGAGGAACCAGCGGGCGCAGGTCCGGCGGGATGACCGGAACGACCTTCATGATCATCCATTCCGGACGGTTGCCGGATTCCATGAAGTTCTCGACGATCTTCAGGCGCTTCATCAGCTTCTTCTGCTTGAGATCCGACGTGGTGTCGGCAAGCTCGGAGCGCAGGTCGCCAGCGATCTTCTCAAGGTTCATCGATGCCAGCATCTCATAGATGGCTTCGGCACCGATCATGGCCGTGAACTGGTCTTCACCGTATTCGTCGACGGCAAGCATGTACTCTTCTTCGGACAGGAGCTGGTGCTCCTTGAGTGCGGTCAGACCCGGCTCGGTCACGATGTAGTTTTCGAAGTAGAGGACGCGCTCAACATCCTTCAGCGTCATGTCGAGCAGCGTGGAGATGCGGCTCGGCAGCGACTTCAGGAACCAGATGTGGGCAACGGGAGCGGCGAGCTCGATATGGCCCATGCGCTCACGGCGAACGCGCGACAGCGTGACTTCGACGCCGCACTTTTCGCAGATGATGCCCTTGTACTTCATGCGCTTGTACTTGCCGCACAGGCACTCGTAGTCCTTGATCGGTCCGAAGATGCGCGCGCAGAAGAGACCGTCGCGTTCCGGCTTGAACGTACGGTAGTTGATGGTTTCCGGCTTCTTGATCTCGCCGTAGGACCAGGAAAGAATCTTCTCCGGAGAGGCGATCGAAATCCGGATGGAATCGAAGTTCTGTGCAGGCACCTGCGGATTGAAAAGATTCATGACCTCTTGGTTCATGCCTGTCTCCTTCATGGGCGAAAGCGCCCTTAGCTTGCGAGGTTGGCGGCAAATTCCCGGGAGCCGCGCCAGCGCTTAAACGACAATAACCGCAGAATGCGGCGAAAGCGTCCCTGCCCGGCCAACACGTTAAGGGGCCTCGGCGGGAACCGTGTGCGCTCTTTTGAAGAGCGCACACCCTATCAAGTGGTTACTCGGCTGCGTCCGGCAGCTGGCCTGCAGCCTGCAGGTCCTCGACCTTGGAATTTTCGAGCTCGACCGAGAGACCCAGCGAGCGCATTTCCTTGACGAGAACGTTGAAGCTTTCCGGAATGCCGGCCTCGAATGTGTCGTCGCCACGGACGATCGCTTCGTAGACCTTGGTGCGGCCGGCAACGTCGTCCGACTTCACCGTCAGCATTTCCTGCAGCGTGTAGGCTGCGCCGTAAGCTTCGAGCGCCCAGACTTCCATTTCGCCGAAGCGCTGACCGCCGAACTGCGCCTTGCCGCCCAGCGGCTGCTGGGTAACGAGCGAGTACGGGCCGATCGAACGAGCGTGGATCTTGTCGTCGACCAGGTGGTTGAGCTTCAGCATGTAGATGTAGCCAACCGTGACCTGGCGGTCGAACTGCTCGCCGGTACGACCGTCGTACAGCGTCGACTGACCTGTGTCCTTGAGACCTGCAAGGCGCAGCATCTCATTGACGTTCTCTTCGTTCGCACCGTCGAAGACCGGGGTCGCGATGGAGACGCCACGCTTCCACTGATCGGCCAGACGCAGGACCGAGTCATCGTCGAAATCCTTGACCTGTTCGGCCTTCGGACCGTCACCGACAACGTCGCCGATCGTCTTGCGCAGCGGTTCGATGTTGCCGTTGGCCTTGTAGGCCTCCAGCATATCGCCGATCTGACGACCCATGCCGGCGCAAGCCCAGCCAAGGTGCGTCTCAAGGATCTGGCCGACGTTCATGCGCGAGGGCACGCCGAGCGGGTTCAGAACGACGTCCACATGCGTACCGTCTTCCAGGAACGGCATGTCTTCGACCGGCACGATGCGCGACACGACACCCTTGTTGCCGTGACGGCCGGCCATCTTGTCGCCCGGCTGGATCTTGCGCTTAACAGCGACGAAGACCTTGACCATCTTCATGACGCCCGGAGGCATTTCGTCGCCGCGCTGGACCTTTTCGACCTTGTCCATGAAGCGCTGTTCAAGGCGCGACTTGGATTCGTCGTACTGGCCGCGGAGTGCTTCGAGCTCGCTCTGGACCTTTTCGTCTTCGACGGCGAACATCCACCACTGCGAGCGGGGATATTCGGAAACGACGGCATTCGACAGCTCGGTGCCCTTCTTGAAGCCCTTCGGGCCTGCAATGGAGGACTGGCCGCGCAGCATGTCGATCAGACGGCCGTAGACGTTACGGTCGAGGATCGCCTGCTCGTCGTCGCGGTCCTTTGCCAGACGCTCGATCTCTTCGCGCTCGATAGCCATCGCGCGCTCGTCCTTTTCAACGCCGTGGCGGTTGAAGACGCGCACTTCGACGATCGTGCCGTAGGTGCCGGGCGGCATGCGCATGGACGTATCGCGGACGTCGGATGCCTTTTCACCGAAGATGGCGCGCAGGAGCTTTTCTTCCGGCGTCATCGGGCTTTCGCCCTTCGGCGTGATCTTGCCGACCAGGATATCGCCTGGCTGAACTTCGGCGCCGATATAGACGATGCCGGCTTCGTCGAGGTTCTTCAGCGCTTCTTCCGAAACGTTCGGAATGTCGCGGGTGATTTCCTCAGGACCAAGCTTGGTGTCGCGCGCCATCACTTCGAATTCTTCGATGTGGATGGAGGTGAACACGTCGTCGGCAACGATGCGCTCGGAGAGCAGGATCGAGTCTTCGTAGTTGTAGCCGTTCCAGGGCATGAACGCGACGAGCGCGTTGCGGCCGAGAGCCAGGTCGCCGAGATCGGTCGACGGGCCGTCGGCGAGGATGTCGCCGCGGTTGACCTCGTCACCGACGGTGACCAGCGGACGCTGGTTGACGCAGGTGTTCTGGTTCGAACGCTGGAACTTCTGCAGGCGGTAGATATCGACGCCGGACTTGCCGGCTTCGAGGTCTTCCGTGGCGCGGATAACGATACGCGTCGCATCGACCTGGTCGACCACACCGCCGCGGCGCGCGCCGATGGCGGCGCCGGAGTCGCGGGCGACGACCGGCTCCATGCCGGTACCGACGAACGGCGCTTCAGCGCGCAGAAGCGGAACGGCCTGACGCTGCATGTTCGAGCCCATGAGAGCGCGGTTGGCGTCGTCGTTTTCCAGGAACGGGATGAGAGCGGCTGCGACCGAAACGACCTGCTTCGGCGAAACGTCCATCAGGTTCATGCTGTCGCGCGGGGCGAGCATAACTTCGCCGGCGTGACGGCAGACGACGAATTCATCGACGAAGGAACCGTCCGACGTCAGTTCGGCGTTGGCCTGGGCAACATAGTACTTCGCCTCTTCCATGGCGGAAAGGTATAGTACGTCAGTCGTGACCTTGCCATCGACGATACGACGGTACGGGCTTTCGATGAAACCGTACTTGTTGACGCGCGCAAAGGTCGCCAGCGAGTTGATCAGACCGATGTTCGGGCCTTCCGGCGTTTCGATCGGGCAAATACGGCCGTAGTGCGTCGGATGAACGTCGCGGACTTCGAAGCCGGCGCGCTCGCGGGTCAGACCACCCGGGCCAAGAGCCGAGAGACGGCGCTTGTGGGTGATTTCCGAGAGCGGGTTCACCTGGTCCATGAACTGCGAGAGCTGCGAGGAACCGAAGAATTCGCGGACGGCTGCAGCAGCCGGCTTGGCGTTGATCAGGTCCTGCGGCATGACCGTGTCGATTTCGATCGAGGACATGCGTTCCTTGATCGCGCGCTCCATGCGAAGCAGGCCGAGACGGTACTGGTTCTCCATCAGCTCGCCAACCGAGCGGACGCGGCGGTTGCCAAGGTTGTCGATGTCGTCGATCTCGCCCTTGCCGTCGCGCAGTTCGACAAGCATCTTGACCACGGCCAGGATGTCGTCCTTGCGCAGGATGCGGACGGTGTCTTCGACGCTGAGGTCAAGACGCATGTTCATCTTCACGCGGCCGACGGCGGAGAGGTCGTAACGCTCCGCATCGAAGAACAGCGAGTTGAACATGGCTTCGGCCGAATCCATCGTCGGCGGTTCACCCGGACGCATGACGCGGTAAATGTCAAACAGAGCGTCCTGACGGTTCTCGTTCTTGTCTGCGGTCAGCGTGTTGCGGATGTAGGCGCCGACATTGATGTGATCGATGCCGAGAACCGGGATCTCGTCGAAATGGTTGGCGAGGATGACGCCGAGCGTCTTCTCGTCGATTTCGTCGCCGGCTTCGAGATAGATCTCACCCGTCGAGTAGTTGACGATGTCTTCGGCGAGGTAGTTGCCGTACAGATCGTCGTCCGTCGCCTTGAGTGCCTTCAGGCCCTTGTCGGAGAGCGTGCGAAGCAGGCGTGGCGTGAGCTTCTTGCCAGCTTCGACAACGACTTCGCCGGTATCGGCGTCGACCATCTCGGTGATCGCCTTTGCACCCTTCAGCGTTTCCGGCTTGAAGGGAATGCGCCAGCCTTCGCCGTCGCGCTTGTAGAGCGACTTCGTGTAGAAGGTGTCAAGGATTTCCTCGCCGTCCATGCCGAGGGCCATCAGCAGCGACGTCACCGGAATCTTGCGGCGGCGGTCGATACGGGCATAGACGATGTCCTTGGCGTCGAATTCGATATCGAGCCAGGAGCCGCGATACGGGATCACGCGCGCAGCAAAGAGCAGCTTGCCGGAAGAATGGCTCTTGCCCTTGTCGTGGTCGAAGAAGACGCCCGGCGAACGGTGCATCTGGGACACGATCACGCGCTCGGTGCCGTTGACGATGAACGTACCGTTATTCGTCATGAGCGGCATGTCGCCCATGTAGACGGACTGTTCCTTGATGTCCTTGATCGACTTCGCGCCGGTATCCTCGTCGATATCGAACACGATGAGACGGAGAGTAACCTTCAGCGGCGCGGCGTAGGTCAGGTCGCGCTGGCGGCATTCGTCGACGTCGAACTTCGGCGGTTCGAATTCATAGGACACGAACTCCAGCATGGAGGCGCCGGAGAAGTCGGTGATCGGGAAAACGGACTTGAAGACGGCCTGAAGGCCTTCGTCGGGACGACCGCCCTTGGGCTCTTCAACCATCAGAAACTGGTCGTAGGATGCCTTCTGAACCTCGATGAGGTTCGGCATTTCTGCGACTTCGGGGATTTTACCAAAAAACTTGCGTACGCGCCTGCGACCATTGAACGTAAGGGTCTGAGCCATCGTCGCTCCTTCAAAAATTGCATCCGGGCCTGCAACGGACGGGAACCGATGGCCAGTCGATCCCGTCAACCAATGGATAGTTCAACCTCGTCCCACCTCCCGAAACAGCCAGGCCGGATTGCCTTGGCGCCTCGGTTCGAGACCATGCTCTTGAAGAACCCATTACCCAAAAGCCGTTTTCACGCGGCTTTTGGGTAATTCGTTCAAAAAAACGGCAAATGGGAGACGGTAAATACCGTCTCCCAAAAGACGTTCAAGATTACTTGACGTCGGCCTTTGCGCCAGCGTCTTCAAGCTTCTTCTTGATGTCAGCGGCTTCAGCCTTGTTAACGCCTTCCTTGACAGCCTTCGGAGCGGCTTCGACAAGGTCCTTGGCTTCCTTGAGGCCCAGGCCGGTGATGGCGCGGACTTCCTTGATGACGTTGATCTTGTTGGCGCCGGCATCCGTGAGGATGACGTCGAACTCGGTCTTTTCTTCTTCAACGACAGCAGCAGCACCTGCACCGCCAGCAGCGGCAGCAACAGCTACCGGAGCAGCAGCGGAAACGCCCCACTTTTCTTCGAGAAGCTTCGACAGCTCAGCGGCTTCCAGGACGGTCAGCGAGGAGAGGTCGTCAACGATCTTTGCGAGATCAGCCATTTTACTAGTTCCTTTTGTTCGGTTCGAACCGGTTGATTATAAACAGCGAAAAACCGCCTTAAGCGGCTTCGTCCTTCTTGGCGTAGGCCGCAAACACGCGGGCAAGCTGGCTTGCCGGTGCTGCAACAACCCCAGCGATGCGGGTAGCCGGCGTCTGGATCATGCCCAGCAGCTTCGCACGCAGCTCATCGAGCGAAGGCAGGGTCGCAAGCGACTTGACAGCTTCAGCATTGAGCGTGGTTGTTCCCATGGCGCCGCCGAGGACAACGATCTTGTCGTTGGTCTTGGCGAAATCCATGACGACCTTCGGAGCGGTGATCGGATCATTGCTGTAAGCAATGAGGGTCTGACCTTTGAAGAGATCGGCGATCCCTTCCGCTTCCGTACCCTGAAGGGCAATTTTGGCCAGGCGGTTCTTCGCGACTTTGATGGTGCCGCCAGCAGCGCGCATCTTCGAACGAAAATCGTTCATCTGTGCGACTGTAGCACCAGCATAGTGGGCCACGACAACCGAGCCGGATGCCTTGAAGACATCGTTCAGTTCCGTGACGAATTCGCGTTTTTCCGCTCTTTCCACTGCCTATCTCCAGTTGATGGGACCGCTTGAACGGACCCACCGGGTTGCCTTTGCCTCCTGGGATCAGAAGCGATCCCAAGCGACGCTTGAGGATCCTGTCCCCTCGCGCTCCGCGCCAATTAAGGCAAAGGAGGCACAAGGCATCCAAGGCTCGAACCGATTTCCTAGAAGCAGAACTTCATGCAATTCGGGTCTTACCCGTCTCATGCAGGCAACAGTGATTAAGGGAAAACCACCTGCAATCTCGGACAGGATTCCGGATTTCTCCGGAATATTCCGGCCTCTTGCGAGGCCGGAATTCTTTACAATCGGGCCGAAGCCCGATGAAACTTAAGCAGCAGTAACCGCTGCGGTGACCGAGCCGACTTCGATCTTGACGCCCGGACCCATGGTCGAGGAGAGGGCTACGCGCTTGACGTAGTTGCCCTTGGCGCCAGCCGGCTTTGCCTTGATGACGGCGTCAGCGAAGGCACGGATGTTTTCTTCCAGAGCCTTGGCATCGAAGGATGCCTTGCCGATGCCGGCGTGAACGATACCAGCCTTCTCGACGCGGAACTCGACAGCGCCGCCCTTGGAAGCCTTGACGGCACCAGCGACATCCATCGTAACCGTGCCGACCTTCGGGTTCGGCATCATGCCACGCGGGCCGAGAACCTTACCGAGGCGGCCGACGAGCGGCATCATATCCGGGGTGGCGATGCAGCGATCGAAGTCGATCTTGCCGCCCTGAACGATTTCAACGAGCTCTTCCGCGCCAACGATATCTGCGCCGGCAGCCTTGGCTTCATCAGCCTTGACGCCACGAGCGAAAACAGCAACGCGAACCGTACGGCCGGTGCCGTTCGGCAGGTTGACAACGCCGCGGACCATCTGGTCTGCGTGACGCGGGTCGACGCCGAGGTTCATCGAAACTTCGATGGTTTCATCGAACTTTGCGACAGCACGTTCCTTGACCATGCCGATGGCGGTCGTCAGAGCGTAGAGCTTGGTCGGATCAACACCTTCGTTGATCTTCTGAGTGCGCTTGCCTGCCATGGTCTTAACCCACCACTTCCAGGCCCATGGCGCGGGCAGAGCCCTCGATCATCGCCATTGCACCTTCGATATCCGCTGCGTTCAGATCCTTCATCTTGGCTTCGGCGATCGTCTTGATCTGAGCCTTGGTGAGGGTACCGGCCTTTGCGCCCTTGCCCGGGGTCTTGGAACCGGACTGGATCTTCGCTTCCTTCTTCAGCCAGTAGCTGACCGGAGGCTGCTTCATGGCGAAGGTGAAGGACTTGTCCTGGTAATAGGTGATGACGACCGGGATCGGCATACCCTTTTCCATTTCCTGCGTAGCCGCGTTGAACGACTTGCAGAATTCCATGATGTTAATGCCACGCTGACCAAGCGCCGGGCCGATCGGCGGGGACGGGTTTGCCGATCCTGCCTTGACCTGCAGCTTGAGCTGGCCTGCAACTTTCTTAGCCATATATCTCTCTGCCTTTCACTGATGACCGGTTTCCCGGCCCTTGATGCCGGATCACTCCGGCGGCTGCGGTTGCGTGGTGCGGATCGTTAGGACCTGGCTTAAGACCCCTCACCTTCCACGCGATGCGGCTTTCGCCGCCCGAAGAACGGTCACAAGTGACCGAGCCTCGATCTCGAAAATCAGACCTTCTCGACCTGAGCGTATTCCAGCTCGACCGGCGTAGCGCGACCAAAGATCGACACTTCCACTTTCAGGCGCGAACGCTCTTCGTCCACATCCTGAACCGTGCCGTTAAACGAAGCGAACGGACCATCGGAAACGCGAACCTGCTCGCCGATTTCAAAGGTAACGGAAGCCTTCGGCCGCTCGACACCTTCCTGAACCTGACCGAGAATGCGCTCAGCCTCAGAATCCGGAATCGGAACGGGCTTATTGTCCGAGCCAAGGAAGCCCGTGACCTTCGGCGTATTCTTGATCAGGTGATAGGCCTCATCCGTCAGGTTCGCACGAACCATGACATAGCCCGGGAAGAACTTGCGCTCGGAATCGACCTTGCGGCCGCGGCGCACTTCCACCACCTTTTCGGTCGGCACGAGGATCTTCTCGAACAGGTGCTCAAGCCCCTTCTGGCGAGCCTTGTTCTCGATGTCCTCAGCCACCTTCTTTTCAAAATTAGAATATGCGTGGACGATGTACCAACGTGCCGCCATTTTCATCTCCACTCGTATCAGTTGCCGGTATTGAGCACAAAGCTCAGGGCCCAGCCAATGAGCTGGTCGGCGGCAAAGAAAAACAGCGCAGCAAAAACAACCATAAACAGCACCATGACCGTCGAGATCATTGTCTCGCGGCGCGACGGCCAAGTAACTTTAGACGTCTCCGTGCGGACCTGCTGCAGAAACGCGAATGGATTGGATTTGGATGCCATCGACTGCCCACGCAATTACGGCGCGTAAAGCTGAAACTATCAGCCCCACGCACCGCGTGTCTGTTGAACCCTAAATAAACATCGATTTCCGAATACACAAGAGGGAAACCGATGTTTAACGAAATTTGTCGCCATATGCCCAATCCTCGCCGGAACGCTGCGTTCACGTCCGCGCTGTCCGTTCAAGGAAAAATGGCAGGGGCAGTAAGGCTCGAACTTACGACCTGCGGTTTTGGAGACCGCCGCTCTACCAACTGAGCTATACCCCTTTACGCTTTGCATTCAGCCTGTTGACCTTGAGATCATCAGCCGGTGAAAGCATGGCGCTCCCTTTAAAACGGCGGCTCGGGATATGCAAGAGCGATTTTTGATTTTCAGAACCATTCTCCGCAGGCGACCGGAAGAAGTGGCCGACAGCAACGTATCTGGCGGCCGGACGCGAAATTGAATGCGCCCGACCCCGCAAGAGTTTTCTGACCGGAATCTCAGACTTTTACATATTTGCGCCAGTCGTGCTCTTCCTTAAAGCCGAGCACCTCGCGAATCTTCCGGTTGGAAAGCAGGCCCTCATATTCGCCGATCTCACGGGTGAAGGGCACATTCGGGAAGAATCGTTTGGCGAGCTCTCTCGACGGGGTATTGGCCGAAACCGTGTCGTTGGCGGCATTAAAGACCTGGAAGCCCAATCCGTCCTTCTCAATGCAGCGATGGACGATTTGGCCGAGGTCGCGCGCGTCAATATAACTCCAGGCGATGCGCTTGCGCATTTCCGGATTGGCGAAATAGGTCGGAAATTTCTCGTATTCATGCGGCTCGATGACGTTGCCGATGCGCAGCGCGTAAATATCGAAGCCTGAGCGCTCGGCAAAAGCGCGCGCCGTCTTCTCGTTCAGGACCTTCGAGAGGCCGTAGGAATCCATCGGATTGACATCATAGTCCTCATCCAGCGGAAACTGGTGGAAGTCGCGATGGCCTTCGGCGAAACAGACGCCATAGGTCGTCTCGCTCGACGCGACGATGACCTTCCGGATACCGAGCTTCACTGCAGCCTCGATGACATTATAGGTGCCCATCGTGTTGATGCGGAAGGTCTCGTTGTCCGGCTTGATCAGGATACGCGGCACCGCCGCAAAATGCACAACGGCGTCGAAAGGCTGTACGCCCTTGCCCGCTTCCAGATCCGGAAAGTCCCGGTGCATGGAAAGCACGTTGAACATCTGGCCGCTGTCGGTGATGTCGGCGATGAGATTGGTGACTTTAGGGCTTTCGAGTGGCACGAGATCGACATTGTGCACATCATAGCCAGCATTGATGAGCCACGGCACGGCATGGCGTCCCGCCTTGCCCGAACCGCCAGTGAAGAGAATGCGCTTTTTCATGGAAAATCCTCCGCGTCATGAAATCGGAGGCATAGATAAACTCTTCCGCGCGAAGAGCAAGCGAGCGTCTCACGGGCAGGTTCAAACCCACCTCGGCCAGGAGCTTCCTCCCGGAAGCACCTGCGCTGTTACTTTTACGGCCCGCCGGAATATCCGGCGATCCAGTCATGCTATCATTTAACGACGCTTACTTCGTCTATCTGCACGCCAGCTGCCTGAACAACTTCCTGCGGAATTGCAGCGATGAAAAACATCGTGAAAACATACATCGCGAAAATCGTCGCAACGAATGTAGCTTTGTGAATCATCCTACTCTCCTCTCTATAATGAGGAGTCTGGACTAAAAATGCCGGAACGCAAAACGCTTTCTGAACGCTAGATGAACAAAATACTGTTATGGGGCATCTTAACGATATTTTTACAACATCTCAGGAACGCCTGAGGATGCTGGAAAACGAAAAAACCCCGCAGTCTCCAGCGGGGTTTTTCCTAAAATCGGGGATAATTCCGATTATTCGATGATCGAAGCAACGATGCCTGCACCGACGGTGCGGCCGCCTTCGCGGATAGCGAAGCGAAGCTTTTCTTCCATCGCGATCGGAACGATCAGCTCGACGTCAACGGTCACGTTGTCGCCAGGCATAACCATTTCCGTGCCTTCCGGAAGCGTCACGATGCCGGTCACGTCCGTCGTGCGGAAGTAGAACTGCGGACGGTAGTTCGTGAAGAACGGCGTATGACGGCCGCCTTCTTCCTTCGTCAGGATGTAGGCTTCTGCCTTGAACTTCTTGTGCGGCTTGACAGAGCCCGGCTTGCACAGGATCTGGCCACGCTCGACGCCGTCACGGTTCACACCGCGAACCAGAGCGCCGATGTTGTCGCCAGCCTGGCCCTGATCGAGCAGCTTGCGGAACATTTCAACGCCGGTCACCGTCGTCTTCGAGGTCGGACGAATGCCGACGATTTCGACTTCTTCGCCAACCTTGACGATACCACGCTCGACGCGGCCGGTCACAACCGTACCACGGCCGGAGATCGAGAACACGTCTTCGATCGGCATCAGGAACGGCTGGTCGATCGGACGCTCAGGCGTCGGGATGTAGGCGTCAACTGCAGCCATCAGCTCGCGGATCGCGTCTTCACCGATCTTCTTGTCAGAATCTTCAAGAGCAGCAAGCGCCGAACCCTTGACGACCGGAATGTCGTCGCCCGGGAAGTCGTAGGACGACAGAAGTTCGCGCACTTCCAGTTCGACGAGCTCGAGAAGCTCGGCGTCGTCAACCTGGTCGACCTTGTTGAGGAACACGACGATTGCCGGAACGCCAACCTGGCGGGCGAGCAGGATGTGCTCGCGCGTCTGCGGCATCGGGCCGTCAGCGGCAGAGCAGACCAGGATCGCGCCGTCCATCTGCGCGGCACCCGTGATCATGTTCTTGACATAGTCAGCGTGGCCGGGGCAGTCGACGTGCGCGTAGTGGCGGGCCGGCGTTTCATACTCGACGTGAGCCGTCGAAATGGTGATGCCGCGTGCCTTTTCTTCCGGGGCAGCGTCGATCTGGTCATACGCCTTGAACTCACCGAAATACTTCGTGATCGCTGCCGTCAGAGACGTCTTGCCGTGGTCAACGTGGCCGATCGTGCCAATGTTGACGTGCGGCTTGTTGCGCTCAAACTTACTCTTTGCCATTTTCGGCTCTCCATTCTTTGGCCCCGAGGGGCGCTAATTCTTGTTATCGGTCAATTGGTATTCCGGTCACTTCTGACCGGAATACTTTGCCTGGATTTCGGTTGCGACGTTCGACGGGACCGGCGAGTAATGATCGAAGGTCATCGTGTACTGAGCACGACCCTGCGACATGGAGCGCAGGTTATCGACGTACTTGAACATGTTGGCCAGCGGGACGTTGGCGTTGATGACAACGGCTACACCGCGGCTTTCCTGACCCTGGATCTGACCACGGCGGGAGTTGAGGTCGCCGATAACGTCGCCGACGTAATCTTCCGGGGTAACGACCTCGACCTTCATCATCGGCTCGAGGAGCTGAGCGCCGGCCTTCTTTGCCGCTTCACGGAAGCAAGCGCGGGAAGCGATTTCGAACGCCAGGACAGAGGAGTCGACGTCATGGAAGGCGCCGTCGATGAGCGTCGCCTTGACGCCCAGCATCGGGAAGCCTGCCAGCGGGCCAGAAGACAGAACGCTTTCGATACCCTTCTGAACGCCCGGGATGTATTCCTTCGGAACAGCACCGCCGACGATCTTGGATTCGAACTTGAAGTCTTCACCATCCGGGTTCGGTTCGAAGACGATCTTGACGCGCGCGAACTGGCCGGTACCACCGGACTGCTTCTTGTGCGTGTAGTCTTCTTCGTGCTGGCGCGTGATGGTTTCGCGGTAAGCAACCTGCGGCGCGCCGACGTTTGCTTCAACCTTGAACTCACGACGCATGCGGTCGACGATGATGTCGAGATGCAGTTCGCCCATGCCGGCAATGATCGTCTGACCGGATTCCTGATCCGTCTTCACGCGGAAGGACGGATCTTCTGCTGCCAGGCGGTTGAGCGCGAGGCCCATCTTTTCCTGGTCGCCCTTGGACTTCGGCTCGATAGCGATCTGGATGACCGGCTCCGGGAACTCCATGCGCTCAAGGATAACCGGCTTCAACGGGTCGCAGAGCGTGTCACCCGTGGTGGTTTCCTTGAGACCTGCGAGAGCAACGATGTCGCCTGCAAAGGCTTCTTCGATGTCTTCACGCGAGTTGGAGTGCATCTGCAACATGCGGCCGACGCGCTCGCGCTTGTCCTTGACCGTGTTCATGACCGACGAGCCCTTTTCCAGCTTGCCGGAGTAGATGCGTGCGAAGGTGAGCGAACCGACGAAGGGGTCGTTCATGATCTTGAATGCGAGCATGGACAGCGGCTCGGCATCATCTGCATGACGCTCGATTTCGGCTTCGGTCTTGAAGTCGATGCCCTTGATCGCCGGAATATCAAGCGGCGACGGCAGGTAATCGACAACGGCGTCGAGCAGCGGCTGGACGCCCTTGTTCTTGAAGGCGGTGCCGCAGAACATCGGGTGGAACTT
>NZ_JBFTPD010000057.1:0-22392 GCF_056398305.1 Rhizobium sp. 01T444 | reverse complement strand
ATCTTGAGACGGCCGGGTGTGTTGTTGCGCCTGATGCCGTCCCTTTGTCTGTCGCTTCAGCAGCATTTCGCCTTTGCCAGACATAGACGGGGATACCGAGCATCAAGAGTACCAGACCATACAGCACCGGTTCGGCGCCGGAGCCGTAAAGGGTGAAGATCGCAAAGACAAAGGCGATGACTTCGATCACGCTRACCCTTGGCATCCGCCCATCCGTCGCGCCTGCAATGAGGATTCTGGCAAGCGAACAGAAGGCATAGGGAACGACGGCAGCCATCGTGCTCAACCCGACMATCAGACGATAGACCGCGGCAAAACCTTCCGAGCCAAGCGCCTGGACGAGCACCAGGATCGTCGCAAACGAGGCAGAGATGACCATCCCCCATGCCGGCACGCCTCGCTGGGACACTCGGGCAAACAGCGGCGGAAACAGTCCATCGCGCGCAGCCGCCATTGGAACCTGCCCCATCAGCAGGGTCCAGCCGTTCAGCGCGCCGATCGAGGAGACCAGCACCGCGATCGAGATCACCAATTCACCCGACCGTCCCCACATGACTCCGGCAGCCTGAGAGAAGGGCGCGACGGAGTGAATGAGCTCTTCGCGGGGAACGAGGCCCATCACCACGACGGTGCCGAGTACGTAAAGAGTGGCGGCGATCGAGATCCCAAGGACTGTTGAACGGGGAATGGTCCGTTCTGCATTCTCCACATCGCCGGCAGGAACGGTCGCCGATTCCAACCCCAGATAGGCAAACATTGTCAGCGGCGCCAGCGTTGCAAATGACTGCAGCAGCGGCTGGCCACTCGGATTGAATTCCGAGAAATGCGATGTGTCGATGTAGAGAAGGCCGATGATGGCAACGGCGCCGAACGGGAGAAGCTTGGCATATGTCGTCACCTGTGCGAACAGACCCGCCGCGTGAACACCGCGAAGATTGACGAGCACGATCGCCCAGATCACGCCGAGCGTCAGCACAGTCGCAGTGAAGCGGTTACTGAGGGCAGGGAAGAGGTCGACCATCACGCCGGTGAAGGCGATCGCGATGACCGGCAGTGACGTCCAGATCGAAATCCAGTAACCCCAGGCGATCAGAAAGCCGGCAAAATCGCCGTAGGCGAGCCTGGTATAGGCGTAGGGGCCGCCGACAGCGGGCACCAGTCTCGCCAGCCGGGCGAAGGTGAGGCCGAGGCAGATCGCGCCGGCACCCATGAGGATCCAGACGATGATCGCCAGGTTGCCGTAGGGCGCCACTGCTGCCGGCGAAAGATAGAAGCCCGATCCCACCATGTTTCCGACCACGATAGCGGTGCAGGCGGCAAGTCCGAGGCTTTTGCCATTCGACGAGTTTGTCATGACGCCCCTCCCGTGAGTCGGCTTCCGGGAGCCGATGGCTCTTCGGCCTGCGATTGTCGTTGCAAAAACGGGCTGCCGCAATCCGGATCAATGCGTAGTCTGCCGGACTGGTCTAGCCTTCACCATCGAGATAAAGCAGCTAGAATGACGGGGCTGGAGGTGAAGCGATGATGTTGGGCGAGCAGGGTTTTCTCAGGATCTCCATTGCAGCGACCGTCGTCGTCGCGACGCTCGGCGTTGTCTTCGGCATACTCTCGGGCTCGTTCTCGATCGCCTTCGATGGCGTTTATTCGCTGGCGGATGCGGTGATGACCGGATTTGCGCTCTGGGTCTCAAGCCTCATCATCAAATCGACGCAGAGCGATGCCGAGTCTGGCAGAATTCGTAACCGTTTTACCATGGGCTTCTGGCATCTGGAGCCAATTGTCCTCATGCTCAATGGCTGTTTGCTGATGACGGTCGGCGTCTACGCGTTGATCGGCGCGATCATCAGCATCCTGAATGGCGGCCATGAACTGCAATTCGGCATGGCGGTGGCCTATTCCGCGGCAACCATGCTCGTATGCGCTGTCATGGCCTTCATTGGCATCAGCCTGAACCGCAGCATCAAATCCGATTTCATCTCGCTCGACATCAAGGCCTGGATCATGTCGGGTGGGATCGCGTTTGCGCTGCTCATCGCGTTTTTGATCGGCATGGCCGTACAGGCGACATCAGTTGCCTGGCTTGCCAGCTACATGGATCCGGCGGTCCTCGCTCTCGTCTGTCTCGTCATGATCCCGCTCCCGATCAGTACCGTCTGGAAGGCGCTGAGCGAAATCCTGCTGATTGCCCCTGTCGATCTGCAGGAACACGTCGATCGCGTTGCCTCGGACACGGTTCGCCGCCTCGGCTTCCTGTCGCACCGTGCCTACGTCGCCCAGGTCGGCCGCGCAAAGCAGATCGAACTCTATTTCATCGTGCCCGAAGGGCTTCCCGCAAAGACCGTGGAGGAGTGGGACGCACTCCGCGACGAGATCGGGCATGCGATCGGCGACGAGAGTGCCAATCGCTGGTTGACGATTGCCTTCACCGCCGATCAGGAATGGGCGGAGTAGCCGGTGCGCGCATCCACGCGCCACCAACGGCGTTGAAATGCTTCGCGTCACGTTGATTGCAATCAACGACGCTGCACTACCCGTCATGTACGATCCCTCCGACCTGAGATGCATGCGACTGCTTGGCGGCCGCAGCCTTTGACATCAGGGTTCTGGAGGAACGCATGGATTTCCAGACGGCATTTCCGATCGCTGTTATTGATGAGGATTTTGACGGCAAGAGCGCTGCCGGCCGTGGCATGCGCGATCTCGCCGCAGCCATTGAAAGGGAAGGATTCCGGATCGTCTCCGGTGTTTCCTACGAGGACGCTCGTCGTCTGGTCCATGTCTTCAACACCGAATCCTGCTGGCTGGTCTCCGTGGACGGAACCGAGGACAAGGCCACGCGCTGGCAGGTGCTGGGAGAGGTCCTGGCCGCAAAACGTCAGCGAAATGACCGACTGCCGATCTTCCTCTTCGGCGACGATACAACCGCCGAAGACGTTCCGGCCTCAGTGCTGCGCCACGCCAATGCATTTTTCCGGCTATTCGAGGATTCCGCGGAATTCATGGCGCGCGCGATCGCGCAGGCCGCCCGCAACTATCTCGACCGGCTGCCGCCGCCGATGTTCAAGGCGCTGATGGATTATACGCTGGAAGGCGCCTATTCCTGGCATACACCCGGCCACGGCGGCGGTGTCGCTTTCCGCAAAAGCCCGGTCGGCCAGCTCTTCTACACGTTCTTCGGCGAGAACACGCTGCGCTCCGATATTTCCGTATCGGTGGGCAGCGTTGGCTCGCTTCTCGATCATGTCGGTCCTATCGCCGAGGGTGAGCGAAATGCGGCGCGAATATTCGGCACGGATGAGACCCTGTTCGTCGTTGGCGGCACTTCGACCGCAAACAAGATCGTCTGGCATGGCATGGTCGGGCGCGGTGATCTCGTGCTCTGCGACCGCAACTGCCACAAGTCGATCCTGCACTCTCTCATCATGACGGGTGCAACGCCCATCTATCTGACGCCGTCTCGCAACGGGCTCGGCATTATCGGTCCGATCTCGAAGGACCAGTTCACGCCCGAGGCAATCGCCAGCAAAGTCGCCGCAAGTCCTTTTGCAGGGCAGACGAGCGGCAAGGTCCGGCTGATGGTCATCACCAACTCGACCTATGACGGGCTCTGCTACAATGTCGATGCGATCAAGGCGTCGCTGGGTGACGCGGTCGAGGTGCTGCACTTCGACGAGGCCTGGTATGCTTATGCCAATTTCCACGAATTCTATGATGGCTTCCACGGAATTTCGTCGAACCAACCCGCGCGCTCGCAAAACGCCATCACCTTTGCAACGCAGTCGACTCACAAGCTGCTGGCCGCCCTTTCTCAAGCATCGATGATCCATATCCAGCATGCCGAGAACAAGCGTCTCGACAGTACGCGCTTCAACGAAGCCTTCATGATGCACACCTCGACCTCGCCGCAATATGGCATCATTGCCTCCTGCGATGTCGCGGCTGCCATGATGGAGCAGCCGGCCGGACGTGCCCTGGTGCAGGAGACGATCGACGAGGCGATCAGCTTCCGCCGGGCGATGAATGCGGTTAGAAAACAAACAGAGGGCAGTTGGTGGTTCGACGTCTGGGAGCCGACGGTTGCCGAGCAGACCCCGAGCGATACCCATGCCGACTGGGTTCTGAAGCCGGATGATGCCTGGCATGGCTTTACCGGGCTTGCCGAAAATCATGTCATGGTTGACCCGATCAAGGTTACCATCTTGTCGCCGGGCCTCTCGGCAAGCGGCGTCATGGACGAACATGGCATACCGGCCGCCGTCATTACTAAGTTCCTGTCATCTCGACGCATCGAGATCGAAAAGACCGGCCTCTATTCGTTTCTCGTGCTCTTCTCCATGGGTATTACCCGCGGCAAGTGGAGCACGCTCGTCACCGAGCTGCTCAATTTCAAGGATCTCTACGACGCCAACGCGCCACTGACCCGGGCGCTGCCGGCGCTGGCAGCTGCCCATCCGGAAGCCTATGCCGGCATGGGACTGAAAGATCTCTGCGAGAAAATTCATGCGATCTATCGCAAGGACGATGTGCCGAAGGCGCAGCGTGAGATGTACACCGTCCTGCCCGAAATGGCATTGCGGCCCGCCGACGCTTACGATCGACTGGTCAAGGGCGGGATCGAGAGTGTCGAGATCGACAATCTCATGGATCGCATCCTCGCTGTCATGATCGTTCCCTATCCGCCCGGAATCCCGCTGATCATGCCAGGCGAGCGGATCACGCAGTCGACGAAGTCCATTCAGGACTACCTGCTCTACGCCCGTGACTTCGACAGCAAGTTCCCCGGGTTCGAAACCGATATTCACGGCCTTCGCTTCGCGCCCAGTGACGGCGGACGTCGCTATCTTGTCGATTGCATCGCAGGGGAGGAGCAGCAATGATCCCGCGCGACGTGAAGTCTCCGACGGTTGCCATACCGTTTCACAAGATGCTGAAAATCGTCGCTGTCATAGATCGCGATAATTCTCAGGCTCAGGCGCTGGTGTCACAGATCACCGCCCAGGGTTTCGAGGTGGAGGTGCGCGACGACTATTCGGCCGACGTATCTGAGGATGCTGACGTCGGTGCCTATATCGGCTCGGTCGAAGGCGGGCAGTTACCGGCGGCACGAAGCTTCCTTCGCTCCGTGAGGGATATCGGCTTTCGCACGCCGATCTGGGCGATGGCCGATACGCTGACGATTGCTGATATGGATGTCGTGGAAATGGCGGGCGAGGTGGATGGTTTCGTCTATCTCGGCCAGCAGACGCCAACCTTCTATGCCAAGCAGATCGTCTCCAGCGCGGTCAACTACGGCAGGTCGCTCCTGCCACCGTTTTTCGGCGGCATGATGGCCTATGACGGCGAGGCGAACATCGCCTTCGATTGTCCAGGGCATCAGGGCGGCCAGTTCTATCGAAAGTCGCCGGCCGGACAGCTCTTCTTCAAGTATTTCGGGGAGAGCATTTTCCGCAACGACCTCTGCAACGCGGATGTCGATCTCGGCGATCTCCTGATCCATGAAGGCCCTGCCGTCGAAGCACAGAAACAGGCGGCCCGCATCTTCGGGGCGGATCGTACCTATTTTATCCTCAACGGAACGAGCACCTCCAACAAGGTCGTTGCCAACGCGGTGCTGCGCAGCGGCGATCTCGTGCTCTTCGACCGCAACAATCACAAATCCCTGCATCAGGGCGCTCTTGTGCAGGCTGGCGCTATCCCGATCTATCTGCCGACTGCCCGCAATTCCTTCGGCATGATCGGCGCCGTCGATTGGGCGGCGTGGGACGAGGCATGGCTGAGGCAAAAGATAGAGGAGCATCCGCTCGTCGCAGACAAGAGCCGTGCGAAGGCGGAACGACCTTTCCGCCTGGCCTGCATCCAGCTCGCGACCTATGACGGCACGATCTACAATGTCAGCCAAGTGATGGAGAAGATCGGCCATCTCTGTGACTACGTGCTCTGGGACGAGGCCTGGATCGGCTACAATGCCTTCCACCCGCTCTTCGAGGGCCATAGCCCGATGCGGCTAAACGAATTGTCGGCTGATATGCCGGGGTTGTTTTCCACCCAGTCGGTTCACAAGCAGGGCGCAGGCTTTTCCCAGGCATCGCAGATCCACAAGCGGGACGAACATATCAGCGGCCAGCGCAGGTTCGTCGAACACAAGCGTTTCAATGAATCGCTGCTGATGCATGTATCGACCTCTCCTTTCTATCCGCTTTTCGCCTCCCTCGATGTCAACGCCAAGGTGCATGAGGGCAAGGCCGGTGAGATGCTCTGGGACCGCTGCATCGAACTCGGGATCGAGGTGCGCAAGAAGCTGCGCGGCTTCGTGGATCATTACGAGACCAAAGCCGCAAGCGCAGAAGAACAGTGGTTCTTCGATCCCTTCGTGCCAGACAGGGTCTCGGTCTCAGGCTCGAAACATACCGGCGATCTCGCCGACACCAGATGGGAAGATGTCCCAACGCAGATACTGAAACGCGAGCAGCAATGCTGGCGGTTCGATCCGGAGGCAAAATGGCATGGTTATGCAGGCTATGCGCCCGGCTACACCATGGTCGACCCCAACAAGCTCACAATACTCACACCCGGCATTGACCGGAAGACTGGCGGCTATCGCGAATTCGGTATCCCGGCGACTGTCGTCGCCAACTATCTGCGCGAACAGCGGGTCGTGCCAGAAAAATGCGACTTGAACAGTCTCCTGTTCCTGCTGACCCCGGCCGAGGACGAAAGCAAGCTGAACACGCTCGTTGCCAAGCTCGTCAAGTTCAAGAACTTGTGGGACCGCGACGCGCCGCTGCAGGAAGTGCTGCCGACCGTATATGCGGCCAACCGCGAGCGCTATGCCGGTTATACGGTCCGTCAGGTCTGCCTGGAGATGCATTCCTTTTACCGAGAGGCCGGCGTCAAGGAACTGCAGCGCCTTTGCTTCCGCTCCGAGAGCTTCCCGGAGCCGGCAATCGCCCCCAAGCGGGCCTATGAGGCGCTGGTCGCCAACAATGTCGACTATGTGCCGCTGACGGAGGCCGCCGGCCGCATTTCCGCGACGTTGGCACTGATCTATCCGCCGGGCATCGGCGTGATCGTGCCAGGCGAGCGCTGGGACGACAGAGCGCAGCCGATGCGGGACTATTTCCTGGCCTTCGAAGAATCCTTCAACCGGTTTCCGGGCTTCAATTACGAGGTCCAGGGCGTGTTCCAGGAGCGGATCGATGGGCGGATCAAATTCCACACATATGTCGTGCGCGAGTAGGGGTTGGGGAGGATTTCATCATGACAGACAACACCATGCATCTTGCAACTGACGCTACGGCCAAGAAGAAGATGAACCTCGTGCAGCTCACCTTCATCGTTGCTGTCAACATGATGGGATCGGGCATCATCATGCTGCCCGCCAACATGGCGCAGGTCGGCGCAATCTCGCTCCTTTCCTGGCTCGTGACCGCCATCGGCTCGATGGCAATCGCCTATGGCTTCGCTCAGGCCGGGCTGTTCAATCAGCGCCCCGGGGGCATGTCCGCCTATGCGGAAGATGCCTATGGGAAAGACGGCTACTTCATGGTGTTCTTCCTCTATTTCCTCTCACTTGCCGTCGGCAACGTGGCGATCGGCATTTCAGCCGTCGGTTATCTGGCGGGGTTCTTTCCGGTGCTGACCTCGACACCCATCATGACCTGCCTGGCGCTGATCGTGCTTCTGTGGCTGACCACGGCCGCCAATTTCGGTGGTCCGCGCATCACCGGCCGCATCGGCTCCATCACGGTCTGGGGTGTCATCCTTCCCGTTGGTCTGCTGTCGATCATCGGCTGGCTTTGGTTCAGTTCCAGCACCTTTGCCGCAGCCTGGAATCCGAAAGGGCTGACGCTGGGGCAAGGGATGGGATCGAGCATCTCGCTGACGCTCTGGGCCTTCCTAGGCATGGAGTCTGCCGCACAGAATTCCGATGCCGTCGAAAACCCGAAGCGCGACGTGCCGCTTGCCTGCATGTTCGGCACGCTGGGTGCTGCTGTCATCTACATCCTGTCGACGACGGTCATTCAGGGCATCGTGCCGAATGCGGATCTCGCCACCTCCACCGGGCCGTTTGCGCTCGCCTATGCCACCATGTTCAATTCGACGATCGGTTCGATCGTCATGGCGCTGGCGGTATTGGCCTGCCTCGGCTCGCTGCTTGGCTGGCAGTTTACGATCGCCCAGACAGCGAAAACCGCTGCCGATGAGCGGATGTTCCCATCGATATTCTCGCGCGTGAACGAAATGGGAGCGCCTGTGCGCGGCATGATCATTCTTGGCATCCTGCAGACCTGTCTTGCCCTGATGACCATATCGCCGACGCTGAGCGAGCAGTTTTCCGCGCTCGTCAACCTCGCTGTTGTCACCAATGTGCTGCCTTACATCATCGCTCTGTCGGCGCTGTTCGTCATGATGAAGACGGCCCGTGTGCCTCAGGCGAAATACCGGCTGAACGCTACGATCGCACTTATCGGCATGGCCTATAGCGTGTTTGCCATCTACGCCTCCGGCAAGGACGCCGTGCTCGGCGGTATGATCGTCACAGGTATTGGTTTCATCATTTACGGCCTGATCGCTCCGCGTTTCGCCAATGGCGTGAGCGGGGCGCCGACCAAGTAACGGAGGGAGGACCAGACATGTCAAGAAGAAATGGTCGTTGGACGGTCATTGCCGTCTCTGTCCTCACCGCGACGGCTGCTATCAGCACACCCGCGTGGGCGCAGACGCTTGACCGCGTCAGAACAAACAGTGCGTTGAAGCTCGGCTACGATGCGGATGCCAGGCCATTTTCCTTCAACGCCGAACAGGGCAAGCCCGACGGCTACGCTGTTGCCCTCTGCAACAAGATTGCCGATAGCCTGCGAGCACAGCTAAACCTGTCAAAGCTCGATGTGGAATGGGTTTCCCTGTCGGGCGACGCCAAAACGCAAGCCATAGAGAGCGGCGCGGCGGACCTTGTCTGCGGCGCGGAACCGGTGACGCTGACGCGCAGGCAGCAGGTCTCGTTCTCCATCCCTATCTTCCCGAGCGGTACCGGCGCGCTCCTCAGCGCGAGCTCTCCGCTGGCGCTACGCGAAGTGCTGCAATATGGCGAACCGTCGAGCCGTCCCGTCTGGCGCGGTTCACCGGCCCGCACGATCCTGGAGCACAAGACCTTCTCCTCGATTGCGGGCACGACGAGCGAAGGCTGGCTGACCGACAGGATCAAGACTTTCCAGCTCTCTGCAACGGCGACGCCCGTCAATAGCTACCAGCAGGGGATCGAACGCGTGCTGGATGGCAGTTCGGCGGTGCTCTTCGGTGACATGCCGATCCTCATGGATGCTGCCGCCCGCAGCGACAATTCCGGCAACCTCATCGTTCTGCAGCGTCATTTCACGTACGAACCGCTTGGTCTCGAGCTGGCACGCGGCGACGAGGACTTTCGTCTCGCCGTCGACCGTGCGCTGAGCCAAGCCTATGCCGCGCAGGATTTCCGGACATTCTTCACCACTTGGTTCGGGCCGCCGGATGAAGCGACCGTGACATTCTTCCGGCAGACGGCGCTGCCGGAATAGCACTGCGCATTGCGACCGATCATCGACGGTCGAAGAGGGTGGCGCGCTCCGGAGCAGGTCAACCTGACTTGTAACCCGTCTGTATGCCGAAGCTACAAACATGGATTCAGATTACCGGATGGGAGTGGTGGGGTGAGCCTCCTTTGGAAAGAAATTCGTGACAATCCGATGCTGTGGCTGCTCGTCGCGGTACCCGTGGTCTTTGTCGCTGCCAGCGTCGCCCCCGAGGCTCATACTCTGCTTTTCATCCTGTCGGTGCTTGCTGTGATACCGCTCGCCGGTCTCCTGAGCCACGCGACCGAATCCGTTGCGGCAAAAACGGGCGACGCCGCTGGCGGGCTGCTCAACGCCACGCTTGGAAACCTGACAGAACTCGTCATAGCGCTGACTGCGCTTCGCGCCGGACAGTATACCCTCGTAAAATCATCCGTCGCCGGTGCGATTGTCACGAACACGCTGTTCATGCTGGGGGCGTCGTTTTTGCTCGGCGGCCTCAAGCATCACAGTCAGGAGTTCAATCGAGCCAATGCGCGCCTTCAGGCGGGTCTGCTCTTCCTCGCCACGATCGGCCTGCTGATGCCGTCGGCGGTTGCTTCGATGGATTCGGCGTCGGCGACTGCAGTCATCCAAAAGCTCAGCTTCGGCCTGGCGATCCTGCTCATCGTCGGATATGGGTTGGGGCTGTTGTTCACTCTCAAAACACATCGCGAGTCCTTTGCCGCAGCCGAGCACGCCCAGGCGGAGGAAGCGCCGTGGCCGATTGGTACGGCCCTCGCCACACTTGCCGGTGTCACGATACTGGTCGCGCTGGTCAGCGAGATCTTCGTCGAGTCCGTGCAGGAGGCAGCCAAGGTTTTCGGGATGACGCCTGCCTTTGTCGGCTTCATCGTCGTCGCACTGGTCGGCGGCGCCGCCGAAATGGCTTCGGCATTTTCCGGTGCGCGCAAGAACCGCCTCGACCTGAGCGTGGGTATTGCCCTCGGCAGCGCGTCGCAGATCGCGCTGTTTGTCGCCCCCGTGCTGGTATTGTTGAGCTATCTGATCGGTCCGACACCGATGGATCTGCAGTTTGCACCTGGCGTCGTGGTCATGGTTTTCCTGGCGACAATCACGGCGATGTTTGTCACCAATAGCGGGCGCTCGGCATGGTTCATCGGCGTGTTAGTGCTGATGGTTTATATGATCTTCGCCATGACGCTGTATGTTTTGCCCGACCGAACGTAATGGGGCGCATCTGCGGGGAGGGGGCGGTCGTGGACGCGCCTTTGGCAACTGTCGTATGTGAAATGGCCTCTCAGCAGATAGACCCGTGAAACTAGGGCGGAAGATTTGGTGCCGCAACCTACACTTATCCCTGGCCCGAACCGCAGGGAGGTCAACGACGTGCCCTTAAAACCTGACCATAAATTGACCCACAGGGAGATGCGGCGCCTGTTCTTCGTCGCGCTCGCAAGGCAGCTTCGTGTGATCTGGCCAATCCTGTCGGGGATCGTCTCGGTGATGATCGTGTCCGGGCTTATAATCTGGCGCATAGAAAATTGGCGCATCGATGAAGCTGTCTATTTCACTTTCGTCACGGGCCTGACCATCGGCTACGGCGATTTTACCCCCAAACATGTTTCGTCGCGAATATTGTCGTTGGTGATCGGCTTTGCGGGAATTGTGCTGACCGGCATTGTCGCTGCCGTCACTGTAAAAGCTTTGAATGCCGACGATTGGGAACCTTGATTCCGCGTTCGGCTGCGCTCTTACCCTCGGGATCGCGCAATTCAATCTGGTGTGAAGTGATCCAATCGAACCGTCCTTGCGAATAACAAGGGCAGTTCATCAGGAATGAGCGGCGTTCCACTGAGTTCGTACGATTTGCAGGGGGTGAGCAGATATACGGAGCTACTTTATGAGCCGAGAGCGTGGACGAAGGAAATTGATGCTCCGACTTCCCGACATCCGTCATCATCTTGTTGGCATAACCAGCGAGACGCTGGGGGAAATGTTTGAGGCCTACGATCTTGCCGTCGATGCGCTGGACCGTTTCCGAACCCAGCATCCGGGAGAAGACAAACTGATTACCGAATATGAGCAGCTTTGCCTAGAAATAGAGCGGGAGGTTCTCGTCTATTGCGCTGACCGCTGAACCTGTCCGTCGAAACCGGTGGCAGGATCATGCCCTGCTCCGCTTGCTGCGGTCGCAGGCCAGGCCCAGGCTCGCAACAATTCATAGAAGACGCTGAGGACCACCGGTCCCAGGAACAGGCCGAGAAGCCCGTGCGAGAGCGTGCCGCCGATGACCCCGATCAGGATGACGGGCATCGGGGTCGAGAGACCGCGCGCCATCAGTATGGGCTTCAGGACATTGTCGACAACTGTGATCGGTATCGCGAGACAGGTAAAGACAAGAGCGACGGCCGACGGCCAGGAAAACCATGCCCAGATGATCATGGGCAGAAGCACCAGCCCGGGACCCAGCTGCATCACGCAGAGCATGAAGACCGCGAAGGTTAGCGCACCGCGTGCCGGAATGTCGAAGAAGGCAAAGCACAATCCGCAAAGCAGCGTCTGCAGGAAGGCGACGCCGATGACGCCCCGCGAGACATTCCGCACTGTCGTTCCTGCAAGCCTGGCAAAGCCGACACCCTTCTCGCCGGCGATCCGGTTTGCCAGCAGCTGCGTTGCGGCCGCCAGTCGTGTGGCCCGTGTGAGAAACAGGCCGGAGAGCATGATCGAGGCGACGAAGCTCAAGACACCGCCGCCAATCGAGGCGAGCTTTGCGACGACAGCGCCCATCACCTCGCGAATGGGCGCCTGAAACTTGAGGATAGTGGACGCCATGTCGCCGGCAATCTGGTTCCAGGTATTGTGAAGCCGCTCCCCAATGACGGGCCATTCCTTGATGGCTAGCGGTGCTGCAGGCAAGGTGAACTCTCCCGTCCACACCTTGCTGATCAACGCCTGCACAGTGTCTGCGAAATTGACCGCGACCAGGGCGAGCGGCGCGATGATCAGGACGAGGCAACCAACGACGATGACGACCGCCGCAATCACTGGCCTGTTGCCGATCAGCCGCGAGAGTGCATCGAACATTGGAAACAGCGCCACCGCAAGAATGGCTGACCAGATGACGATCAACGCGAAGGGAGCGATAAGCTCCAGGGTCCAATAGGCGAAAAGCCCGATGATGCCCAGTCGGACGAGGTCGCTGACGCGTGCCTCTACCGAAATCTGGCCCGCACCGCTCCTTTGCGGGGTTTCATCGTTGACATGCTCCATGGCTGCATCCATCCCGGCCTGTCTAACCGGACCCATCGTCATGACGTCGTGTCGGGGACCACATGCCGGATAGCGCTATCCTCGACATAGGCCGATGGGCGTTTCTGGCGTTTTCCAAGGTCTGGCGCTTCGAACTTCACGCGTTCATAGGGGATCGATTGCAGGATGTGCGAGATGCAGTTGACCCGCGCCCGCTTCTTGTCATCGGAAGGTACGATCCACCACGGTGCGTGGTTGCTGTCCGTCATCCTCAGCATCTCGTCATAGACGCGCGTATAGTCCCACCAGCGCTGGTAGGATTCGACATCCATGGGGCTGAGCTTCCATTGCCGTAGCGGATCGTCGATCCGGCGCTTGAAACGCCGTTCCTGCTCTTCCTCGCTGACCGTCAGAAAATACTTGAGCAGAATGACGCCGCTCTCGACGATTGCAGCCTCGAAACGAGGTGCCAGCTCAAGGAAGCGTTGCGCTTTCTTATCGCTGCAGAAGCCCATGACCCGATCGACGCCGGCGCGGTTATACCAGCTGCGATCGAAAATCACGATTTCGCCGGCGGCCGGCAGATAGGCGATGTAGCGCTGCATATAGATCTGCGATTTCTCACGGTCGGTCGGTGCGGGCAGGGCGATCACGCGAAAGACACGCGGACTGACCCTTTCCGTTATGCGCTTGATCATCCCACCCTTGCCGGCGGCATCGCGCCCCTCGAAGACGATGACGATCCGTGCACCGGATTTCTTGACCCAGGCCTGAAGATGGGCCAGTTCCACCTGCAGACGGGTGATTTCCTTCTCGTAATCCCACGACTTCTTTTTCTTTTTGCCCTTGCCGGTGCTGGATGCTTCACCATCGGCTAGTTTGGCCTCGTAGTTCTCGTCCATGTCTCCCTCCTCCTGTCATTAAGGGGCAGTACCCGCCGGTGCGGCATCGCCGATCTGGTCGATATCGCCAATCAGCGTCCGCAGGGCTTCTTCTCTGCCATTGAAAATATTCTCGGCTCCAACAGTCTTGAGGACCCCGGCCCGTTCGAGAATGGCGCGGCTCTCATCACTGAGATCGGCGAATGCGAAGATGATGTCTCGCGTCACGAGGATTTCGGCGACGGCTTCGAGCGCAGTCGCGCCGGTGCTGTCGATCTGCGTGATGGCGCTGGCGTCGAGCACCAGGCATTTGGTGTCGGCGGGAAGCGCCTTTGCGACTGACATCAGCCGGATACGGACATAATCTGCGTTATAGAACAGTATACTGCCCTGGACCGCGAAAACCGCGGCGCCCGGGACGGGGCGGGCTTCCGGGTAGCGCTGAAGATCGAAGAAACCGTGCCGACCTTCGATGCGGCCAAGCAGGCCGTCGCGTGGAAACATGGTCTGACGCAGTAGGTAGGCGAAGGTTGCGGCGACGGCGACGATCACGCCGTTGAGAACGCCGAAGCTGATCGCTCCCCACATGGCTATGAGTGCGAAGACGAATTCCATGCGGCTGATACGCCAGATCTTCTTGAGTTCGTGAATATCGATGAGGCTGATGGCAGCCGCCACAAGAATTGCCGCAAGCGCAGGAATCGGAAGAACCCGCAATGCGCCATTCAGGAAAACCAGCGCCGCAATCAGTGTAGCTGCCGAAACGAGCCCGGCGAGCTGCGAAACGCCGCCCGTCGATAGATTTATGGCAGTGCGGGAATCCGACGCGCTGATCGGAAACGAACCGAAAAGGCCAGGCGCGATATTGGCAGCACCGAGTCCGATCAGTTCCTGATTGGCATCAACCTCCTCGCCGGTCCGCGACCCGAAGCTGCGGGCCGTTACGATGCCGGCGCCGAAGCTGACCAGAAAGATCGTGGCCGAGCCGAGCACGATCTTGTCGATCGGCATCTTATAGAATGCCGGCAGCGAAAAGCTCGGCATCCCGCTCGGCAAGTCGCCGACGACAGCGATGCCACGGCCCTGAAAGTCGAAGATCGCTGACAGGATGACCGAGACGACGACGACCAGAACCGGGCCTGGAACTTTCAAATTAAAGCCACGGACGATCCAGAGCAAAGCGAACATCGCAAGCCCGAGAGTGAGCGAAGGCCAGTGGATCAGGTTGCTCTTGGCAAACAATTCGACCAGCGGCGAGATCAATCCCTCGGATTCGATTTTTACACCGGTGAACCGGCCGATCTGTCCGACAAGGATTGAAAGCGACACGCCGGCGAAAAAGCCGACCAGGATCGGACGGGAGAGGAAGCTTGCGAGGACACCGAGCCTCAGTAGCTTCGCGGCGATGCAGCAGATGCCAACCCCCAGCGCAAGCGCCGAAGCGATGGCCACCCGGTCGACATCCGTCCCTGCGGGTTCGGCTATGATGATGGTGCCCATCGCCGCCGCAAGCACAGTCATCGTCGCAGCATCGGGCCCGACAATCAGCAGCCTGGAAGGCCCGAAAATCGCATAGGCGATCGGCGCGACAATGCTCGCATAAATGCCGGTCTCAGGAGGCAGACCGGCAATGGCAGGATAGGCGATCGCACTCGGCAGGCCGACGGCGGCGATCGACAGCCCGGCCGGGATATCGCTCCGGAACCAGGCCTTGTTGAAACCGGCCAAGCCTCGCAACACTGGAAGACTGCTTATCACCGCGGACTCCTCTTGCTTCCTCAAGCTTCTCCGGCATCAAATCGCTGGCGGAGAAACGATCGACGCCTCCCAGCTGCGATCCTCCCGGCGGAAGGCGGGCCAGATGAACAGGAACGGCCAGATTTCATGCAGGATGAACACGCTCACCCATCCGGCGACACGGATGGCGGCCTCATGGGGATGATTTCTTGCCTTAGCCATGAGTTGAGGAATGTCGTGGATTTCGATCACCGCGTAGGAAAGAGTGACGACGACAAAGACCAGCACGCCTAAGGCAAAACAGTCGAGAAACACAGTCGCTCCCTTCGGGCTGGCCTTGCCGAGCCGTTTGATCGCTATCGACAGCGGTATATTAAGCTCGTTTTGGTGCTGAGGCCCGTAGCATCGCGTAAGCTCTATTGAAGCACTGGAAGTTCTGCCGTTTGCGGAGATCATCTCTGCGTGAAGGGAAAGAGGGCGGGATCAAAGAGGCAGCGGTCATGGCGGCGTTCGCGCCGGGGATGCCGGCAGCCTTTCGAAAGCCGGCTAACGTAAGATCGTGTATTTTACGTCTGCTGCCGATCGTTCTGATATATACTTTTTCTCGTCTGCTTAGCGCAATTTGACAGCGGGGCGGGGATGGTGCCGGGAGAACAAGGTTCGACATTTTTGTCCGCCCTGGAGACGGCTGAGACTTATTTTCCCGACCAGAAGCGGCTGGTGCAGCGGCTTTTTTATGTAAACGAGCAATTTCACAGCATGTGTGAGGATCTCACTGCTGCGGCACAGGCTTTGGCGCACGTTGAGCGCTTACCGGAGGAGCTTCGGGAAGCGCGGCGGCTGGAATATGCGGGTCTCGTCGATGCCCTGTTGAAAGAGATGGGGGAGGCGATTGCCCAGTCGAAAATTGTGGTGCTCAGGCCGTTCCCGCAGACCGGCCCCAAATCTTCGTAAGCGTATCTATCATTCAATGGTCCAAGGGAGTTACGTGCGTGATGAAAGCAATATCCCGCAAACTGCTTGGTGGATTCTCTGCGCTGGCGATTATTGCGTTGCAACCGGTGCTCCCAGCGCGAGCACAGACGCAGGTCCCTCTACCAACGGCGGCTCCCGCGCAGGCGAGTGCCGACCAGCCCGCAGCTGCGCTTCTTTCCGATGACGAGCTTGAAGTGCTCGTAGCGCGGATCGCGCTCTATCCGGATGAGCTGGTTGCGGCAATTTCGGCAGCCTCGCTCTTTCCTCTGCAGATCGTCGAGGCGCAGCGCTTCCTGGAGGCAAAGAAGAAAAATTCTGACCTCAAACCCAAGAGCGATTGGGACGGCAGCGTCGTCTCGCTGCTCAATTATCCTGACATCGTCAAGATGATGAGCGAGGATCTCGACTGGACCCAGTCCCTTGCCGATGCGCTCACCAATCAGCAGAAGGATGTCCTGATCGCCATCCAGCAGCTTCGCGACGAAGCGGTGGAAAAGAACATTATCAAAACGGATGACAAGGTCACCGTCGTCACCGAAAACGACAACATCATCATCCGGCCGACCGATCCGGAGAAGATCTATATCCCGCAGTATCCGCCAGAAATGCTGTATGAACCGGGTTATGTGTCGGCGCCGATCTCCTATTATCCCGATTATTACGACAACTATTATTACCCCGGGGCGGCGTTCTTTGCGGGCGCTGTGACCGGCCTTGCCTGGGCGGCCGTCGTTAACTGGGATGACTGGGGTGTATGGGGCGGCCGCTGGGATGGCGATATCGACATTGACTGCAACAATTGCCTAAACGACCGTAACTTCAACGGAAAGATGAAGTGGAACGACGTCGACTGGAGCAATGTCGACCGCAGCAAATTGAACATCAGCAAGGACCAACTTGCGAAAATCGACCGGTCGGCGATCAAGTCCGGCCTGCAAGGCGATAATCGCAACCAGCTGCGCAACAAGGCCAAGGACATCCAGGCGAGCCAGTTGCCCGGCAATCGGGCCAACGCGGCACGTGCGCAGGATATTCGGAAAAACACGGCGCAGGGCCTGAAGGATAGACCGCAGGCAAATCGGCCAACGGCAGGAAATCGACCGGCGGCGGCCAATCGCCCAACGGCTGCAAATCGACCCGAGGCTCGTCCTGAGAGAGCAGCCAATCGTCCATCCAAGCCTGCGCAGAAATCCGTCAAGAAGCCCAACAAGCCGCAAATGGCCTCCAGACCCGACAATCGCGGTCGGCAACCAAGCGCACTTGGCAACGTCCAGTCCGGTCGCCGTGAAGCTGTCGCCTCGAAACGGGGAGCACAGAGCATGGGCGCCCATCGCCAGTCAGCTCGCCCCGCCCAGCATCGGCCGCGCCCGCAGGGTGGCGGCGGTCGTGGCGGCGGTGGCGGCCGTGGTGGCGGACGGCGGTGAGACCTCTTTCCAGCTCAGGGAGCTACATGATGAGACGCCAATCGACCATAATTCCGCTCATGTTGGCAGCAGCGCTTTGCGCGATGCCAGCTGCGCCGGCGCTTTCGCAAGCGCAGACAAATCTCGCCGAATACAAAGCGGCAACGTCCTCACCGAAATTCGACAGTCCGGAGCTCGCGCTCGACAAG
Source organism: Rhizobium sp. 01T444 (assembly GCF_056398305.1). Classification (NCBI taxonomy): domain Bacteria; kingdom Pseudomonadati; phylum Pseudomonadota; class Alphaproteobacteria; order Hyphomicrobiales; family Rhizobiaceae; genus Rhizobium; species Rhizobium sp. 01T444. The sequence continues at coordinate 4,387 of NZ_JBFTPD010000057.1, read as the reverse complement.
CTGAAATCGGTGCTGGGCTCCAGCAATATCGACGATCTTGCCGCTCTGCTGGGCCTTAAGGCGGACAAGCTGCGCTCCAGCAACGAGGCGATGATCGCTTACGGATTGATCCGCGAGGGCGCCGAGCGGCAGGCGGTCTTGCGGGATTTCGAAGGCATGAGGATTGTTGCGATCGGCGATCGGCTCTGGCCGTTGCCGTTTCCGCTGACCGAAGGCAAGGACGGCAAATGGTCCTTCGACACTGAGCGCGGCCTCGAAGAGATCGTCAATCGCCGCATTGGCGAAAACGAACTCGCCACCATCGACACCATACATGAATATGTGGCGGCCCAGTATCAATATGCATCGGAGGATCGCGACGGCGATGGCATCTATGAATTCGCAAAGAAATTGATCAGCAGTCCTGGCAAGCTTGACGGGTTGTATTGGGATCCGAACCTCTATCCTGAGGAAAGTCCGGCAAGCGCGCTCGTCGAGACGGCAGCCTTCGGTGCCGCCAAGCGCGGGGAGGGCTATTTCGGCTACCGTTACCGCATCCTAACATCTCAGGGTGACAACGTACTTGGTGGCAAGCAAAGCTACGTCATCAACGGTTATATGACCGGCGGCTTTGCGCTGATTGCCTGGCCGGTCAAATACAGGGTCACGGGCGTACAGACATTCATGGTCAATGGCGCAAACGTCATCTACCAGAGTGATCTTGGGGCCCAAACGGACGCGCGCGCGGCAGCGATCAAGGATTTCAACCCGGACGCCAGTTGGACCGTGGTAAGCGAATAGAATTCAGCCGGCACGGCTCTGCGCCGCCGGCGAAAGACGCAAGGCAGCCGCCATGGCGCGGTTGGAGTATCGCTTCTTGCCCGCAACTTCGAGCCCCAGCCATTGAGGCAGGTTCGGTTGCTCATCCTCGACCGCCTTTCGGTCTCGGCGAGTGTCAGCCCCTCATAGGCGCCGGCAAAGACATCCACATCCCAACTCTTGCCATCATGGAGAACGCGATAGCGGGTTTTTTCGATGATACGGCCTCCCGCGCGGAGCAAGAGATCGCGCGGGCCTCCTCGACCGGAATCTCATACTCATATTCCTGCCGGGCAAGGCCCGGCGCACGAAATTTGATCGTTAGGCGCGCCGAGCACCCATCGATCAGGCGGACACGGATAGGGTTTTGATCGCGCCGGCAAAGATAGGCCCGTTGCAGCACATGCGGCTCGCCGGCGCAAACGCGCCAGCTGTCGTTGTGGACCAGGAACTTTCGCTCGATCTCGGTCGCCTTCAATTCGATATTCCTTCGCTCATGCCTGCTGTTGCCGGTCAGTTGACAGGCGGTTCCCAGGTGAGGAAGAAGCCTACATCTCCGAGCATGCCATCGGGAAAATTGATGATCATCGCCTTGAGCCCGTAACCCTGCGGTTTGGCGACCTCCTCGAACAGTTCGAGAAGCTCCTTTGCTTTGCCCTGTAATGTCTTCTGCCAGCCGGGCAGGTTGTTATTGATGGCGCGACCGCTATCCGTGCAGAAAGTCGATGGAAAACTGTAGATCAGCGCCTCGTATTTACCGTCTGCGGCCGCTTTCGTAACCAGCCGTTTAACGACCGCGCGTTCCGTTTCCCCGATCTGTTTGCGGAAAAAATCCTCGACGAATTCGGCATGTTTCTTTGCCTCACGTGCTCTGATCTTTTCGTTGCGCTCCATTTCCAGAAGCTGGAGTTCCAGAGCATGTTTGCGCAGGTCCTCTGCGCTCGTCATAGATTGGGATGTGGGCGTCCCACTTAATGTCATCGCCGGCTCCTCCAGAATGAGGATGATGATAGAGCGCACGGGAAGACGAGGGCAGTAAAATACACGTCCATTGCGGTAGGATACGGTATTTTACGCTGGCTTATGTCCAGCTGTAGTCACCCTAACGATCATGCGATCGATTTCCGAAATCCTTCCCTTAAATTAGCCTTTTCTACTAAATGTCGTTGCCGTCATGGCGACATGGGACTATCGTCGACGACCGCATACTGCAGGTTGTGATCAATCGGATTCGGGGGGACCGATGGCAAATGCAGGCGTTGACAGAGCTTGCGGCAGCGCATCTTCGCAGGAGGAGGTGCTGCAGCAACTTGAGCGCATTCTATCCAGCCCGGAGTTTCGACTTCCCGAGCGGGCGGGGCGATTCCTTGAATTTATTGTAAACGAAACACTTGCGGGCCGGCGCGAGTATCTGAAGGCCTTTACCATAGCACAGGCTGTTTTCGGCAGGGATGCAAACTTCGATGCCCAGCAGGATCCCTGTGTCCGCATCGAGGCCGGCCGGCTGAGGCGGGAGCTGGAACACTATTACCTAACCGCCGGCAGCACTGACCGGATCATCATCACGGTTCCCCGCGGCGGCTATGTACCGGTCTTCGACGTCAGACAGGATATCGAGCACGCGGATATCTCAAGCTTCGGACGAGCCCCTCGGCCTATATCCGGACGAGATGACGCTGAGCAGGTCAATGTCATCAGGAACACGACCAGCCGAGCCGGGGCGGGCAGGCATCTTTCGCGCCTCCGATATTGGCTTCTTGCGGGAGGCGTGGGGATCGTCCTTGTCTTGATGGCAGCGATGCTTCAGCATGCCAACTTGTTCGACACGGAAACCAAAGCGGTGAGGGGAGTAACCAGTCGCCCAACGATCGTTGTCGAGCATTTTGAAAGTGCCTCTGATGGCGGGCATGCATCCGATATTTCTCGAGGTATCACAGACGATATCATCGAAAAGCTCGTCCCTTTCAACGATATTATCGTGGTCGCCCCCCTGCCGCGCAATCGAGCGGGCCAGGCGTCGTCGCAGCCACTCTATGCTCTCCAGGGAAGCGTGCGGTTGGAAGGCAACACCTTGCGCTCAACGGCAAGGCTCGTGCGACGGGTGGATGGAGTTGTCATCTGGGCAAACAATTACGATGCCGACATGAAAGTGCTGGGTATCCTGCAAGCGCAAGCGAGCCTTGCAGAACACATCGCGACGGCAGTGGCGCGGCCGTTCGGCGTCATGTTCAAGGCGGACACCGCAAGCATTGCCGGAGGTCCGGACGCTTTTTCCTGCATCCTGTCCTACTATAGCTATCGCAGCGAGATGACCGTGAAGGCCCATGAGGTTGCGAAGTCCTGTCTGCAGCGGGCCGTCGAGAAGACGCCCGACGACTCCAATGTTGCTGCCTTCCTTTCGCTGGTTCATCTCGATGAGTTCCGCTTTCCGTATCAATTGAATACCAAGCCGACCGCCGCCACGCTCAATCTTGCAAAGGAGCTTGCCGAACGCGCCGTGCAGCTCGACCAGAAGAATGCGCGCGCCCTTCAAGCGCTAATGCTCGCCAACTTTTTCAGCAATGACATGGTCGCAGCCCTGCGCGCCGGCGAGGCCGCCTATGCCAGCAATCCGAATGACACGGAAGTGGCAGGTGAATACGGCTTGCGTCTGTCGATGTCGGGAGAATGGAGCAGAGGCTGTGAACTGATTTCCGAGGCCATCAGCAGGAACGCCGGGCCGCGCGGCTATTACGAGGTCGGGATGGCGCTCTGTGCCTTCATGCGGGGTGACACGCAAGCCGCGGAACTTTGGTCGCGCATGTCGGACTTGAACTACAACCCGATGCATCGCCTCGTCTTGCTCTCTATTCTCGGCACCCTTGGAAAGACGGCCGAAGCAAAGGAGCAACTCGATTGGATCCAGCTTCGGTCACCCGCACTGATCCCGAACGTCAGGCGAGAAGTCGCCAAGCGGCTGGCCCGGGCCGAGGAGCAGGAGCGTTTCCTTGCCGGCTTGAAGGCCGCCGGACTGCCTGTTTCAGATGACAAAGCGTCCCTTAATTGAAGTGGGTATCGCGTATTGCTGTGACAGCAGCACTCAGGCAACCGTTCTCCAGTGAGCAATCTTGCGGCGTTCGTCCAATCCAATCTGAGAGTAGGTGCGCTTCATTGCGTCGTCCTCGCGATTGGTAACCCGTTGGCATCATTCGCAAGTCGCACTTCATTCTAGAATCCACCCGGGCCCGCATAATGTGGTGGAGAAGCTAACCCAAGTGCATCATGGCCGCCTTGGAGGGTAGGGCATCAGCCACCCTCGCGCAAATAGGCAGCAAAGGCTTCGGCGGGGGTCCGGTATCCRAGGCATTTGCGAGGCTGTGAGTTTAGATGATGCGCCAACTCGGTCAGCTGTTGCTGGGTGACATTGGCAAGATCCGTGTCACCAGGCATGAAGCGTCGGATACGTTTGTTGGTGTTCTCAACGGCGCCTTTCTGCCATGGCGCGCTGGGATCGCAGAACCAGCTCCTCGCGCCGATGCCTTCCTCCAAAGCCCTGAAGCCGCTGAACTCCGTGCCGCGATCGAAGGTAAAGCTCCGCCGCGCCAACGCT
>NZ_JBFTPD010000056.1:0-23658 GCF_056398305.1 Rhizobium sp. 01T444 | reverse complement strand
CTTCCCAGCTATGCGGGGAACATGGCCACTTTCCCGGCTCTCGATGAGGCGCAAATGCTTGCGTCGTGAATTAAGCGGGAATTTGCCCCATCAAGGAAAAGTCTATTTCGTCATCCGCTCTGTAAGATGTGCCCGAGAAGGTGATGGCTCGAAACTATCGGCGAAATATTGCGTTTCACGGGCTACCAGCCCGTCACGAAATTCCATGATGCTGACGGCATGAGAGGGCGTGCCGTCATAGGTGAGTGTGAATTCGGTGACCCACAGATCTCCGCTGCCGATAATTCGTCGGACTGTAAACTGCTTCTTGTTTGGCTGGACGAACCGGCTTTCTTGAATGTTGTGCCTGCCGCGGATCCGCTCCCCTGATTGCGGATAATCCAAAAAGGCATCTTCGTGATAGATCTCGTGTTCGACGTCGAAATCGTTTGCGTCCGAAGCCTCCCAATGGCGCTCCAATGTCTTTTGAATTGTTCGATCTTCCAAGGGGATCTCCAACCCGCGTTTGCGGCCATCATCCTCGGGACAGCAAATAGTCGTGCTTTCGCTGTTCGCAGGGGCGTCATGGGTGCCCCTGCCAATGCAGCCGACCGCGGATCGTTCGAATGATACGCCTGGGGAGAACTGCCGGCAATCTGCGTCGCCGGTACACGCTGATACACTTCAGCCGATTTTCGAAATATGCGGGACACGTCAATCCTTGAAACCGCTCTTCGTTAACAGGCGCTGCGAATGCGGCCGCAATCGAAGGTGAGTGTTTCATGACGAAGACCGACAATGTTTCAACGCGGCGTGGCATCGCCGATCAAGTAATCGCCATAGCGTTTGGTTCTCTGTTGCTCATTCCGGCAGCCTATGCATTGCCGGCCCATGCCGCCGATCTTGCTTCGGGTGCCGCCACGAAAGCTACGAGTTCAGACGACAGCATCCGTCCGTTCCAGATCCACGTTCCGCAGTCGCAACTCGACGACCTGCGCAGACGCATCACTGACACCCGATGGCCAGACAAGGAGACCGTCGACGACGCCTCTCAGGGTATCCAGCTGTCACAGGTCCAGGAACTGGTTCGCTATTGGGGAACTCAGTACGACTGGCGCAAGGCCGAGGCGCAGCTCAATGCATTGCCGGAATTTGTCACCACGATCGACGGTGTCGACATCCAGTTCATCCATGTTCGTTCGCGCCATCCCAACGCTCTTCCTATCATTCTGACACATGGCTGGCCCGGATCGGTATTTGAGTTCATCAAGACCATAGGTCCTCTCACGGACCCGACGGCATATGGTGGCCGGCCGGAAGATGCGTTCGACGTGGTCATCCCCTCGATACCGGGCTACGGATTTTCCGGGCATCCGGTCGATCAGGGCTGGGGACCGGAGCGGGTCGCCCGCGCTTGGGACGTCCTGATGAAGCGGCTCGGCTATGACCACTATGTTTCTCAAGGTGGCGACCATGGTTCGGTGATCTCCGACGCGTTGGCGCGCCAGGCGCCGAAGGGCTTGCTGGCAATCCATCTCAATATGCCCGCGACGGTTCCGGGCGACCTCATGAAGGCCATCAACAGCGGAGACCCGGCCCCCGCGAGCCTGTCGTCGCCCGAGCGAGAAGCGTATAATTCCTTGAGCACCTTCTTCGGACGAAATGCTGCCTATGGCGCGATAATGGTGACCCGGCCGCAGACGATCGGCTATTCGCTTGCCGACTCGCCGTCTGGCCTGGCGTCCTGGATCTACGAGAAATTTGCCCAATGGAGCGACAGTGGCGGCGTTCCAGAGCGCGTTTTTTCCAAGGACGAAATGCTTGATGACATCACGCTCTACTGGCTGACGAATTCCGGCGCATCGTCATCGCGGTTCTATTGGGAGAACAACAACAACAACTTCAGCGCCGAGGCGCAGAAGACGAAGGACATCAAAATCCCGGTTGGCATCACGGTCTTTCCAAAGGAGATCTATCGTGCACCGGAAAGCTGGGCCAAGCAGGCCTATCCCTCGCTGACATACTATCATCAGGTCGAAAAAGGCGGGCATTTTGCCGCCTGGGAGCAGCCCCAGCTCTTCGCCGAGGAAGTGAGAGCGGCTTTCAAGTCAGTACGCTGACGACGTCGAAATAGGTGGTCCTCGCTCGAGGGCCACCCCAACCCGACAAGACGTCGCCGCCGCAAACAAAATTGATGTCCTGTCGATCGGGTTGATGATCCGGATCGGCCCGGAGGCGCCTGGAATTTTGCCGCCCCTTCGTCGAAGATGCCATTGTCGGGGAATGCCCGACGAAAATCGGGAGGCGGCCTGGCACACGTGTGCATTTCTCTTCGCTTCTGTCATTCCGATGTTACGCGCCAGGGCTAGCAAGTCTCAGAACTCATCTGGGGCGCAGCCTCGATAGCGAAGGGAGACAGGATATGAATAGACGCGAATTTCTGATCACATCGTCGGCGGCTGCGGGCCTTCTGGCTCTTCCGCGCTTCGCCTCGGCCGCCGCAGGCACGATCGACCTCTACAGCGGCTCGGATTCCAATATCATCGACCTCTGGAACAACATCATCCGTCCGGCTTTCGAAAAAGCTCATCCGGACGTCACGCTGAAGGTCACCGATGCCGGCGACAATAATGGCTTGCGCGCCATTGCCGACCGTACTCTTGCAGCACTTAAGACCAAGACCGATCCGCAGGCCGATCTCTTCGAACAGTTTGATCCGCGCCTTCCGGCCGGTGGTATTGATGCCGGTCTCTGGGTGAAGTTCTCCGCTGAGAATGTCCAGGGCTTCGACCGCGTCAACCCGCTCGCTTTCGATACGCCCTACGCGCTGCCCTATCGCGGCTCGCAGGTTCTGCTTGCCTATGACAAGACCAAGCTCGACCAGAAGGATGCGCCGAAGACCTGGGAACAGCTGACGGCCTGGATCAAGGCCAATCCCGGCCAGTTCATCTACAATCGTCCGGACAAGGGCGGTTCGGGCGGCAATTTCGTCCGCCGTGCCATCCATGAAGCCAACGGCCGCGATCCGAAGAAGTTCAAGATCGACAATTTTAATGCCGACTATGCCAGCCAGACGCTGACGCCGGCCTGGCAGATCCTCAACGATCTCGCGCCGTCGCTCTACCAGAAGGGCGCCTATACCGCCGGCAACACGCAGTCGATCCAGTTGCTCGCCCAGGGCGTCGTCACCATCGCTCCGGTCTGGTCCGACCAGGTCCTGCAGGCGATCTCCCAGGGCGTTCTGCCCGAGACGACCGGCCTCGTGCAGCTCTCCGACCTCGCGCTCTGCGGCGGTTTTTCCGCCATGACGATCTTCACGAACGGCGCCAACAAGGACGCCGCCCTCAAGCTCGCAGCCTTCATGCTGACGAGCGAGATGCAGGAAGCCATCATCACCGAGATCGGCGGCTTCCCGGGCGTTTCCTGGGATCACATTTCTGAAGACCTGCGCAAGAAATATGCCGACGTCATCCCGGCGACCATCCCGACCTTCCCGGGCGGCGATTGGGAAAAGGCGATCAATGACGGCTGGTACCGCAACGTCGCTCCCGGAATCAGCCGCACCTGATGGCGGCGGATGCCGCGCAGCCTGCGGTCGCGCGCCGCGCTCAGTCTCCAGGCAGGGGGAGCCTTTACGGGCTCCTCCTCGTCGGCATGCCGGTCTTTCTGGTCGGCTGGCTGATCATCTTTCCGATCTTCTCGGCGATTACGACCACCATCTTCGTCCGTCAGCCGGACGGGACGACCGAGTTTTCGCTTGCCTCCTACCAATTCTTCTTCACTGATGGTTACAGTCTGGCCAACCTCTGGCTGACGCTGTGGACGACTTTCATCTGCGGCCTGCTTTTGCTTGTGATCGGCCTTCCGATTGCCCTTTACCTGCGCTTTTCCGGCGGTCGCCTTGCCGCCTATGTGCAGGGCCTCGCGATCTTTCCGATGTTCGTGCCCTCGATCATCCTTTCCTATGCGCTGATCCGCACGATCGGACCGAATGGCACGGTCGACATCCTGCTCAACGCCGTCGGCCTTCCCAAGCTGCCGAGCCCCTATCTGACGCCCTGGGGACCGGTCATCGGCCTCGTCTGGGACAATCTGCCCTTGACCGTGCTGATGCTGACGGCGGGGCTCACCTCTGTTTCCAATCGCTCCATCGAGGCGGCCCGCGACGTCGGCGCGACGCCTTTCAGGGTCTTTGTCTCGATCATTCTGCCGCGCATGGGCAATTCCCTGCTGGTCACCGCTTCCTTTGCCGTTCTCGGCATATTCTCAGCCTTCACACTGCCCTATGTGCTCGGTCGCGCCTCGCCGGAGATGATGGGGCCTTTCATGCAGCGCACCTTTGCCGACATGAACGATCCGCTGAGTGCGCTCACGCAGGCGGTCATCACCTTCGGCTTCTGTCTTCTCTTCGGCATCTTCTACGTCTGGTCGATCGCCCGCAATCGCGAGGGCCGATGATGCGCCAGTCGACCGCCTTGAAATTCGATTGGACAGGCTTTGCTCTTTCGCTCCTGCTCACGCTGTTCATCGCACTGCCGCTGCTGGTTGTCGCCACCTGGGCCTTCACCGAGGTCTGGCGCTATCCTTCCGTCATTCCCCAGCAGTTCGGCCTGCGTTTCTGGTCGCAGACGCTGGCGCGCAAGGATGTCTGGGATGCGCTGTTTCTCAGCCTGCGGCTGACGGCGACGGTGACGCTGCTTTCGGCAATCATCTGCCTTCCGGCCGCCTATGCTTTCGCAAGAATGCGTTTTCCTGGCCGCAATATCCTGTTCCTGTCGTTCCTCGCTTCACATGCCTTTCCGAAATTCGGCCTGCTGGTGGCGATTGCCGGTATCTTCCTGCAGATGGGGCTGATCAGCACCTTCTGGGGCGTGGTATTGATTCAGCTCGTCGGCACGCTGATGCTGATGATCTGGATCCCGGTTGCCGCCTTCCAGAATGTCGACCGGCGCATGGAGGAGGCAGCACGTGATGCCGGTGCCACGCCGCTTCGCGTCTTCTGGTCGATCACCTTGCCTCAGGCTGCGCCGACGATCTCAGCGGCAGTGCTTCTGACCTTCGTCGGCACTTTCTACGAGACGGAGGGCGCCTGGCTGATCGGTGCGCCGGAGATCCGTACCATGCCGGTGCTGATGATCAGCTTCATCAACAACCAGATCGTCGTGCAATATGGCGCGGTCCTCTCCGTCATGCTGTGGGTGCCGTCCTTTGCGGCATTGATATTTGCGCGGCGCGTCGTCGGGACCGGCGCCTTCGCGCGGGGCTTCGGCGCCTGAGCGCCGGTAGAAAGGGTTTCAAGAATGGCACATCTGGCGATCGAAGGCGTTGCGAAGAGCTTTGGCCACACCTTTGCCGTCCGCGACTTCTCGCTCGAGGTCGGTGACGGCGAACTCGTCTGCCTGCTCGGCCCCTCGGGTTCCGGCAAATCGACGTTGCTTCGCATGATCGGCGGCTTCGAGCGGCCGAGCGAAGGCAGCATTCGCATCGACGCCAGGGATGTGACGAACCTGCCGCCGGAGCGGCGCCCGACCGGCATGGTCTTCCAGAGCCATGCGCTCTGGACGCATATGGATGTCTTCAACAATATCGCCTTCGGCCTGAAGCTGCGGCGCCTGCCGAAGGCCGAGATCCGCCAGCGCGTCGAGGACGCTCTCGCCCTCGTCGGTCTTGCCGACTACGGACGGCGCTCAGTGACGCAGCTTTCCGGCGGCCAGCAGCAGCGCGTCGCACTTGCCCGCTCGCTCGTCCTCGAGCCGAAGATCCTGCTGCTGGACGAGCCGTTCGCTAGCCTCGACCAGCATCTGCGCGAGCGGCTGCGGGAGGAGGTCCGCGACATCCAGCAGCGGCTCGGCATCACGACATTGTTCGTCACCCACGGTCAGGACGAGGCCCTGGCACTTGCCGACCGCATCGTCGTCATGCGCGATGGCCGCACAGAACAGGTGGCTCCGCCGAGCACAATCTATCGCGAGCCGCAGACGGCTTTCGTCGCGGGCTTCATAGGCTCGATGAATTTCGTTGAGAGCGAGATCCGCAACGGGGTCTGCACGCATCCGCTTTTCGGCTTTTCGATCCCCGTTGCGGACGGTCCGGTGACACTGGCGATGCGTCCGGAAGCCCTGACGGTGCGCCCTGTCAGCCGGCCGGCAAACGCGACCGTCCACCGGGTCAGCGATTTCGGCACGCACAAGATTGTCGATATCGACCTTGCCGATCATGTCAGGCTGAAGGCAATGGTTGCGCCGACCGATATGATCAGAGCTGGGATGGTCGTCACCACCAGCTGCTCCGGCTTCTTCGCCTTTCGCGACAATGCGCTGATCCACCAATCGGCAGTGGCACAAACGGCTGCAACCGTGCAGCCGCTCTCTACGGCCTGAAGTGTCTCAGGCCTTCGGCTGAAAACCTTCCTGCRGCCAGGGATAGAGTGCCTTGCTTGCCGCCAGGATGTCGCCTTTGCCGGTGACGGCGGCGCCTGAAAACCTCGTGACGATACCGCCCGCTTCCTCGACCATCAGTGCCGAGGCGCCAAAGTCATGGACCGACAGGCCGTCCTCGAAAAAGCCGTCCAGCCGGCCGCAGGCGACATAGGCGATCGAAAGCGCTGCCGAACCGAGACGACGCACGCCGGCGGTATTGGCCATAAGGCGCTTGACGGCATCGAAATAAAGCTCTTCCGGGACCGCCTTGACCTGGCCGGGGATCGGCAGGCCGGCACCGACGAGCACGTTCTGGATATCGGCAACCGCGGCGCAATGGATCTGTTCGCCGTTCAGCCAGGCGCCGCTGCCGGCCTCCGCACTGAAGAGCTCGTCCTGCATGGCGTCATAGACGACGCCCGCAACGACACGGCCGGCCTCGGCGATCGAGATCGTCATGCCGAAATGCGGGATGCCCCAGGCAAAATTGGTCGTGCCGTCGATCGGGTCGATATAGATGACCGGTGCATCCGCGCCGGCCTGCCGGTTGCCGACCTCTTCCTCGCCCTTAATCGCATAGGCGGGGAATGCGCCCATCATCTCCTCGACGATGATCCGTTCAACCGCGACATCGATTTCCGTCTGGTAATCGCGCGGCGCCTTGTGGACCATCTCGGCGGCCGTGCGTCGTCTGAGCGCATTGCGCGCCGTCTCTCCTGCCTTGAGGGCTGTTTCGGCGAGTACGAGAAGGCGGGGCGAGGCTGTTGGTGACAGACGCGCGGCGGTCGAAGACAATTTCATGAAGACAATCCGTGTGATGATTGAGGATGGCGGGCAGTTCGGCGTTTCTCATTGCAAATGCGCATGATGCTTTTATGAAGCGGGCGCAATGGTATGTGACGCCGCGCCGATCCCAATCGGCTGTAGTTCCTCAGGTCATGCCTTGGCCCGCTCGGCTGCGGGTGCCGCGCAGGATTCACGAAGAACCAGGGTTGGGGAAAAGATCGTCCGCGCAGCACTTGGCGGCGTTTTCTCGGAGATCTCGCTGAGAAGCGTGGAGATCGCTTTTCGGGCCATCTCGAGCACCGGGGCCGCAACGACTGTCGGCGGTGGGTTCATGATGTTTGCAAAATCGAAATCGTCTATCCCGATGACCGAGACGTCATCAGGCACTCTGAAACCCAATTCGCGCAGCGCATTCAGGACGCCGAGCGTCATCATGTTCGACAGTGCAAAAATCGCGGTCGGCGGATCCGGCTCGCGCATGCGCCTGATCGTGCTGTCATGCGCGAGCGCCTGGTCGAAACGCCCCTCAAGCAGCAGACCTGGATCAACCGGCAGGTCATGGGCAGCATGGGCTTGCATATAGCCGGCAAGACGATCTTCACCGGTGATGATGTTGTTGCGCCCGACGGTCACTGCAATCCGTCTGTGACCAAGGCCGATCAGATGCTCCGTGGCGATGCGGCCGGCGGCGATATTGTCTAGCTTGATCACGTCATAGGGCAAGCCCTCGATGAAGCTGTCGAGCAGGATCGTCGGCACATGGATCTTGTCGACCATGCGGGCGCCATGTTCGGCATCCGAGCGTGTCGGAATAATGATGAGCCCTTCGACGCGCTGCATGCGCATCATGGTCAGGATCTGCTGCTCGCGATCATGATCCTCGCTCGTCGAATAGACCGCCGCCATGTAACCGGCATTGAGGCAGGCGGATTCGACGACCTTGGCGACCTTGGCGAAATGCGGGTTGGTGATATCGGGCAATATCAGGCCGATCAGCCGCGACTGGCCCATGCGCAGGCTGCGCGCGCCGGCATGCGGGATATATCCGATGTCGCGGACGGCGGCTTCGACCTTGGCAATCACCTCGTCGCTGACGGGAGCTGAGCGGTTGAGCGCGGCCGATGCAGTCGATATGGCGACACCCGCCCGTTTTGCCACGTCTTTGATGGTGGCCATGCATCCTCCCCAGCGCTTTTTGTCGAACCCTCTTGCCACGAGGGCGTTCTGATGCTCTTATACGAAACGTTTCGACTAAGCAAATGACGCCACGCGGGACCGAGGAAGAGCTGGATCCGCGATATTTCAGTAACAGCCTACGAAACGTTTCGACCGGTGGAGGCCGGATAGATGGGAACGCGCCGGAGGAGGCGCATAGGGAGGATCACATGCATGAGTTCTCGCGGCGTTCGCTGCTGATTTCGTCTGCCGCTCTTGCCGTCGGCGCAAGTGTCGGCCGCACCTTTGCGCAATCGGATGTCACGGCGACCCTGAAGATGCAGGGCTTCGGCGGTGACGCCGAACTATCGGCCATGACCAACGCGATTGCGCGTTTCAACAAGAAATATCCCAACGTCAAGGTCGAGCTTTCCGTCGATCCGATTTCGACCGGCTGGGGCGACTATGTCACCAAGGTCTTCAGCCAGTTCAATTCCGGCCAGCAGGCCGATGTCTATGGCACGGCTATCGAGACCTTCCAGAGCTTCTCGTCGCGCTCTCTCTTTCTGCCGCTCAACGATTTCGTGGCCGCCAATCCGGGCTTTTCCGACTTCGCGCCGAGCCTCTTCAAGCAGTCGAGCTACAAGGGGGATATCAACTATATCCCGATCGGCTGGAACAACATCATGATCAACTACAACAGGGATCTGTTCGACAAGGCCGGGATTGCCTATCCGAAGGACGGCAAATGGACCTGGGACGAATTCCGCGACGTCGCCAAGAAGCTGACGGTCAAGGATGCGTCGGGCAATGTCACCCAGTTCGGTTATGAGGTGCCGAACCAGAACTTCTTCGTCCAGCCATGGTTCTTCTCGAATGGCACCGGCGCTATCAACGACGAGTGGACGGCATCCAACATGCTCGACCCCAAGGTCGCCGAAAGCCTGCAGTTCCTCCACGACCTCATCCATGTCGACGGCGTCTCGCCGATCCCTGGCAAGGATATGATGGACAACCAGTTCATGGCCGGCCAGGTGGCGATGATCAGTCGCGGTCACTGGATCGTCCAGAGCGCCAAGAACAACAAGCTCAACATGGATGTCGCCATTCCGCCGAGCAAGGTAACCGACACGACCGTGATCGGCTTCGGCGGTTACGCTGTCGCCAAGACGAGCAAAGAGCCCGATCTTGCCAAGGCGCTGATCCTCGAGCTGACAAGCGAGGAGACGCAGAAGGAGGAGGGCGAAAAGGGCGGCGGCGTTCCCGGCCGCAAGTCGGCGGCCGAGACCCCGGGTTTCCTGAGCTTCCCGCCGAGTGCCGCGCTCTATTACCAGACGCTGCCGAACACCAAGGCTGTGCCGTCTCCTGCCAATTTCCAGGAGGTCGAGAAGATCTTCATCCGCTACTACACGGCAATGATGGCCGGCGAGGTCTCGATCGCCGATGGCGTAAAGCAGGCAGATGCCGAGCTCAACGCCTCCTTCGAGCGGCTGAAGAAGCGCATGGGCGGCTGATCGATCTAGGGTTCTCACGATCGCCCTCCCGCCGTCGCGGCCGGGTGGCATGTTGCCATGCAGGCATCTGCCATTCCGGGCGCGGCGGATGACAAACCATGTCCGCCATTCGAGCAGATGCCATGACCGCCACTTTCGAAAGACACCAGCCTTCACAGCTACGCCGCGCGCAGGCAGCGACCGGCTATCTCTTCGTGCTGCCGGCAACGGTGCTTTACCTGACCTTCGTCATCGCGCCTGTCATCGTCACAACGATCCTCGCCTTTGCCTATTACGATCCTATGCTCGGTTCGCAATGGGTCGGTTTCGACAACTTCGTCCGCTTCTTCACAGATCAGCGCTCGCTTCAGATCCTCTGGAACACGCTGCGCTTCGCGCTCTTTGCTGTCACCTTCAACGTTTCGATCGGGCTTGTACTGGCGCTGGCGCTGAACCGCGCCATGCCGGGCTGGCTGCTCTATTTCTTCCGGCTCGCCTTCTTTCTGCCGGTCATCATCGCTGCCGCCTTCGTCTCGATCGTCTGGACCTATTTTTATGGCGATGATCTCGGTGTCATCAATTATTACCTGCGGCTGATCGGTCTGCCGGGTGTACGCTGGCTCACCGATGCCGGCCAGGCGATGACCTCGATCATCATCATGGACGTCTGGAAGAATACCGGCTTCTTCATGATCATCTTCATCGCAGCCCTGCAGGGCGTGCCGAAGAATATCCTGGAGGCGGCGGTGATGGACGGGACGCCTGCCTGGCGCCAGTTCTTCCGCATCACGCTGCCCTATATCTCGCCAGTCGTCTTCTTCTGCATCGTCTACGCCTCGATCGGCGCGCTGCAGGTGTTTGAATCGATCGTCATCCTGACGCAGGGCGGTCCGGGTGACGCCACGCGCTCGCTGTCGATCCAGATCGTCGAGGAGGGCTTCGGCAGCTTCCAGATCGGCTATGCCGCCTCGATTTCGGTCGTTATGACCGTGATCATCCTCATCATCACCGCCATCCAGCAGGTCCTCTCGCGCAAGTGGGTGCAGCAATGAACAGTATGATGCAGACACGCGCGGCCCGGCGCTGGATCGACTGGGCGATCATCGCCACCATGGTGGTGATGGCGATCGGCATGCTGCTGCCCTTCCTCTGGTTGTTCTCGATGTCGTTCCGGCCGGTCTCGGATGCCTACAAGCTGCCGCCGAGCTTCCTGCCGCCGAATTTCAACCTCACCAACTATCGGCAGGTGCTGGCCTCGCGCGTGCCGTTCCTGGAGATCTATTTCAACTCGGTCATGATCGCCGTCATCGTCACCGTCGGCCAGATGGTGACCTGCACGTTCGCGGCTTTCTCCTTCGCCAGGCTGAACTTCCGCGGACGCGATACATTGTTCTTCATCCTGCTTATCGGACTGATGTTTCCAGCCCAGGTGACGATCCTGCCGATCTATCTCGGCTATGCGCGGCTCGGCCTGCTCGACAAGCCGATCGGGCTGGCGCTTATGTATCTCACCTCCAGTTTCGGCATCTTCCTGGTGCGGCAATTCATGCTCAGCCAGCCGAAGGCGCTGGAGGAAGCGGCGCTGATGGATGGCGCCGGCTATTTCAAAATCTTCTGGCGGATCTCGCTACCGCAGCTTCGCCCGGCACTCTCGGCCCTCGGTATCATCACTTTCACCCAGACCTGGAACTATTATTTCCAGGCCAAGGTGCTTTTGAGCTCGAATGAATCGCTGACGCTTCCGGTCGCGATGGACGTGCTGCGCGGCTACATGGCCTCCGGCAATCTCTCGGTGGTGATGGCGGCGATGAGCATGTCGATCCTGCCCGTCGTTCTCCTCTTTCTCCTCGCCCAGAAATTCGTGATCGAAGGCATCACGATGAGCGGCATCAAGAACTAACATCAGGGACATTGATTTCATGTGGGATGATCTCGCTTCCATCGAACCTCGCTTTGCCTATAAAGGCGCGCGCACGCGCCATATTGCTTTTCCTCTCGGCGGCATCGGCTCCGGCGGGCTGTCGATCTCCGGCAGCGGCCGGCTGATCGATTGGTCGATCCGCAACCGGCCGGCGCTGCAGGGCTATAACGGCTACTCGCATTTCGCCATCAAGGCCGAGAAGGGTGGGGAACTGGTCGATGCCCGTGTGCTCAACGGCCCCTATGATCTGAACCCTTCCGGCGCGCCGGGCCTGCGCAAGATGTTCGACGGTTTTGGCCATGGCGCCAACCGCCAGACGCTGGTCGGCGTGCCGCATTTCCAAGAGGTCGATTTTTACGGGCGTTTCCCGATCGCCGATCTCGTCTTTAACGATCAGCGTTTCCCCGGCGGCGTCAGGCTGACGGCGCTGAGCCCTTTCATTCCCCACAACGACCGCGATTCCTCGATGCCAGTTGCGATGTTCGAATTCGATGTTGTCAACGATACCGCGGACGAACTGACCTATACGCTTGCCGGCACGCTCGGCAATTACGGCTCGAACAGCGGCATCCATACGTTCAGACGGGAAGGCGGGATCAGCAGCCTGCATCTGACCTCGTCTGACACGACGCTGCCGGCGACGCAACGCGGCGATCTGACGATCGCAACGGATGCTGATGATGTCGAGCATACCGACCATCACTATCGGGGCCAGTGGTTCGACGATCTCTCGGTCTACTGGAAGGAGTTTGCAAGGCCCGGTCGTCTGCCGAAGCGACACTACGATGAACCGCGCAGCTCCCGGCACATGAGCCTGCAGCCGGAACACGGCACGCTCGGCGCCCGCTTCGTCCTGGCACCCGGAGGACGTAAGAAGCTGCGTTTCGTCATCACCTGGAACTTCCCGCAAGGCGATGTCTACTGGGCCTATCGCGACAAGCCTGATGGGGCCATTCCCGATCGGCCAACGCCGAGCTGGACGAACTATTATGCGACGCAATGGGCGGATTCGACCGCAAGCGCTACTGAAGCCCTGACGCGCTGGGACGCATTGCACTTGCAAACCGCGGCCTTCCGCAACGGACTTTTCGAAACGACGCTTCCGGCAGAAGTCAAGGACGCGGCGAGCGCGACGCTGGCGCTGCTGCGCACCGCGACCTGCATCCGGCTGGAGAATGGCGAACTCTGGGCCTGGGAAGGCCAACATACCCAGGATGGCTCCTGCGAGGGCACCTGCACCCATGTCTGGAATTACCAGCAGGCGGTCTCGCATCTTTTCCCTGCCATCGAGCGGACGCTGCGCGAGACCGAATTCAGCTACAACCAGTTGCCGACCGGCGGGCTGACTTTCCGCCAGAAGCTGCCGCTCGGCTCAGGTTTCGATATTATCGGCCCCTGCGCCGACGGGCATTTCGGCGCGATCATCAAGACCTATCGAGACTGGAAGCTTTGCGGCGATACCGAGTGGCTGCGCCGCTACTGGCCGAATGTCAAACGAGCCATCGAATATGCCTGGTCGCCCGAAAACCTTGATCGTTGGGATCCCGATCAGACCGGCATTCTCTCAGGCCGCCAGCATCAGACCCTCGATATGGAACTGTTCGGGCCGAACTCTTGGCTCGCCTCCATGTATGTGGCGGCCCTTCTCGGCGTTTCCGAAATGGCGGCGGCCCTCGGCGATACCGAGCTCTCGGAAAAGACGGCGCGCATGGGCAAAGCCGGTGCGGCCTATATCAATTCCGAACTCTTCAACGGCCGTTGGTTCATCCAGAAGATCGATCTCTCCGACAAGGACGTGCTGATACCCTTCGATGTCGGCCGCGCCGCCGGCGTTCTCGCCGATGGTTTCATGGAAACCTACTGGTCGGAGGAATTCCAGGAGCTCAAATATCAGATGGGCGAGGGCTGCATCTCCGATCAGATCCTCGGCCAATGGCATGCGGAGGTCGCCGGGATCGGCGGGTTCCTCGATGCCGACAAGGTCAGGATCGCGCTGAAATCGGTGCACAGAAACAACTTCCGCCCGACGCTGGAAGATCACTTCAACCCCTGCCGCAATTACGCGTATGAGGACGAGGCGGGGCTGTTGATCGCAACCTATCCCGAGGGCATTCGCCAGCCGATGGTGGCTGCGCCCTATGCCGAAGAGGTCTGGACCGGCATCGAATATATGGCCGCCTCGCACCTCATCATGCATGGCCTCATCGAGGAGGGCATGGATATTGTCTGCGGCGCCCGCAACCGCCATGACGGTTCGCGCCGCAACCCCTGGAACGATATCGAATGCGGCTCCTATTACGCACGCTCGATGTCGGCCTGGCAGCTGGTCAACGCCTTCTCGGGGCTCAGCGCCGATTTCGTCTCCGGCACGCTTGCCTTCGCACCGAAAGTGCAAGGCGACTATCGTCTATTTTGGTCAGCCGGCAGCGCATTCGGCACATTGACCCGCAAGGGCGATGGTCTCACTCTCGCCGTGCTCGGAGGCAGCCTCAGGGTCGCTGAAATCTCGGTGGACGATTTGAAGCATCGCCTTGCCGGGAAGACGCCCATCGAAGCGGGCCAGTCGATCGAACTTAAGACGGTGGCATAATGGCCGGCATTGAACTCAAGGCAGTCCGCAAGGCCTTTCAAAGTCTCGAAGTCATACACGGTATTGATCTCGCCATCGCCGACGGTTCGTTCACCGTCTTTGTCGGGCCGTCCGGCTGTGGCAAGTCGACCCTCTTGCGCATGATGGCAGGGCTGGAGGAAGTAACCTCAGGGGAAATCCGCATCGATGGCCAGCGCTGCGACCATCTTCTGCCATCCGCGCGCGGCATGGCGATGGTCTTCCAGTCCTATGCGCTTTATCCGCACATGAATGTCGAGCAGAACCTCAAATTCGGCCTGGAGAACCAGAAACTTGCCAGGCAGGAGATCGCCGCCCGCGTCGCCAAGGCGGCCAATATTCTGCAGATCGAGCACCTGATGAGCCGTCGCCCGAGCCAGCTGTCCGGCGGCCAGAGCCAGCGTGTTGCGATCGGCCGCGCCATCGTCAAGGAGCCGAAGGCCTTTCTCTTCGACGAGCCGCTCTCCAATCTCGATGCCGAACTGCGTGTAAAGATGCGCGGGGAACTGATCAGCCTGCATCGGCGGCTGAAGTCGACGATGGTCTACGTCACGCATGATCAGGTCGAGGCAATGACCATGGCCGACCAGATCGTCGTGCTCAACGAAGGCCGCATCGAACAGGTCGGCCCGCCGATCGAGCTTTATGCCCGCCCGGCTAACCTTTTCGTCGCCCGCTTTCTTGGCGCACCGCCCATGAACCTTCTCGCGGGCCGGATCGCGCGCATTGGTGACATGATGGGCGTTTCGCTTGAGGACGGCACCCATATTTCCTTGCCCGGTCGTCAGGTCGATTTGTCCGATGGCGCCCCGGTCACGTTCGGCATAAGGCCCGAACATTGCGAAATCGGAGAGGGCAGCCTGCAGATCGTGGTCGGCGACACCGAAGTCCTCGGATCGGAAACGATCATCCATGCCGGGACGGCGACCGGGAATGGCTTCACCGTGGCACTGCGTGGCATCAGCCGGGCAGTCTCGGGCGAACGGATCCCGATCGTCATACGAGAGCCTTTCGTTCATCTGTTCAACGAGGCTGGCATGACGATCGGTTCTGGCAGTGATTGGCGCGATGCCTATCTGAATTGAATCAAGCTTCATCGGCTTCTACAACCTGCCGGCCGGGGTCGAAGCCGTCGGCAGGGTTTCCATCTACTGTAGCGTCCGACTCACCGAGACAGGAAATTCGAGACAGTCAGGTCCACGAGTTCGTCTCCCCGGCCGTTCATCACCGCGCGAATGGCCCAGAGACCGAAACCCTTCACTTGCGCTGCTTCGATCCTGGGCGGCATCGACAATTCCTGCGTATTGGTAACGACGTCGAGCAGTGCCGGGCCGGGATGCGCCAGGATTTCCCTGATGGCACCGTCGAGTTCGGCGGGATCCTCCACGCGAACGCCATGGACTCCGGCTGCGCGGGCAACCGCCGCAAAATCCGGATTCTTGAGTTCAGTGCCGGTCTCAAGGAAGCCGGAAGCCTTCATTTCCATCGCCACGAATCCGAGAACGGAATTGTTGAAGACGACGACCTTGACCGGCAGATTCTGCTGAACGAGCGTCAGGAAGTCACCCATCAACATGGCAAAGCCACCATCGCCGGACATGCTGATGATCTGGCGTTCCTTATATGTTGCCTGTGCGCCTATTGCCTGGGGAAGGGCGTTGGCCATCGACCCGTGAACCAGGGATCCGATCAGGCGACGCTTTCCGTTCATTTTCAGGTAGCGTGCAGCCCAGATCGTGGGGGTCCCGACATCGAAGGTGAAAACGGCGTCGTCGGAGGCATGTTCGCTCAGAAGGCGTGCAACATATTGCGGATGAATCTTGCCGCCCTCTCTGCCGGTGGCGAGGTCGTCGAGGCCCTCCCGCGCCTTCTTATAGGCGGCAAGGCAGGCATCCAGATGATCCCGGTCCGTTCGCTCCGTCAGCTTCGGCAGCACTGCCGCCAGTGTCGATTTGACGTCGCCGACGATTGCGAGATCCAGCGAGGCCCTGCGGCCAAGATTTTCCGGGCGAATGTCCACCTGCGCGATCTTGGCGTCGGTTGGGTAGAACTGCCGATATGGGAAATCGGTGCCGAGCATAAGAAGCGTGTCACACTCCAGCATGGCCTTGTAACCCGAAGAGAAGCCGATCAGACCGGTCATGCCGACATCGAAGGGATTGTCCCACTCGACATGTTCCTTGCCGCCGAGCGCGTGGACGATGGGCGCCTTGAGCCGATCCGCAAAGGCGATCAATTCGTCATGCGCCCCTTCGCAACCGCGTCCGCACAGAAGGGTGACTTTCGAACTGTTGTTGAGCAGCTCCGACAATCGATCGATCTGATCGTTCGCCGGCACGACGTTCGGCTGGGACAGCGTGAGTGCGGCCGGTGTCGAAATCTTCGCGGTGAAATCGCTCAATGCCACGTCGCCGGAAATGACCACGACGGCAACGCCGCGCTTTCCGATAGCCGTGCGAATGGCCGTTTCGATGACTGCCGGCAATTGCTCCGGATGGCTGACAAGTTCGCAATAGTGGCTGCATTCCCGGAAAAGCTGGTCGGGATGCGTTTCCTGGAAATAGCCTCTGCCGATTTCAGCCGAAGGTATCTGCGCGGCAATGGCCAGGACGGGGACCCGCGAGCGATGGCAGTCGAACAGGCCGTTGATGAGGTGGAGGTTGCCCGGGCCGCAGCTTCCGGCGCACACGGCCAGTTCGCCACTGAGGTGGGCTTCGGCCCCCGCCGCGAAGGCTGCCGTTTCTTCATGACGGGTATGGACCCACTCGATGTCGCCTCTTTTTCGAAGCGCTTCCGTGAGCCCGTTCAGGCTGTCTCCGACTACGCCATATATCCGCTTGACTCCGGCCGAATGCAGCACCTCTGTCAGGACATCAGCTACTTTGGACTTCATCGAAAGGCTCCCGGGCTTTGGGTTTCAGGTGGATGGTAAAAGGAAGCTAGGCCTCGCTCTACGCTTCTCAACCCGGAGGATTATCAGAGCGGCGGAGACACCAAACTGGACCTTGGTGTAGGTGCCGGCAGAGAAGAAGCCCGTTTGCCTGATATCCCAGGACGCTGCCTATCAGCCGAGAGCATAGGGTCGCTCCGCGTTTGGCGCCCTTCGTCTGCCGCGACCTATGCTTCCACCTGTTCCCGCTCTTTCATCGCTTCTGCGACAAGTTTCATGAAACGCGGATGCCGCCGCAGGTTGTCCAGGTCAGAATCATGTGTGAACCATTTGATGTGGTAGACGGAGCTTCGGGGCAGCAAGCCCTCCAGGATATCGATCGCCCGTTCCACATGGCCGAGTACGGAGTGGACGCAGGCAAGATTATATTGGGCGACGATATCATCGGGATCGATGGCGCTTGCCCGTGCGGCCCAATCGCAGGCCCGCGCCGCATCACCGAGATGGGCAAGGGCAAGCGCGCCGCGATGGGCAGGCCCGGAATTTTCCGGGTTCTGATTGAGCGCCCGCTCGGCTCTTTCAATGCCCATGCGCGCCCAGCTTTCCTTGTCCACCGTCCGTCCGAGAGAATGATACGAGGACATCAGGTGGATCGGCGAAACATAGTCGTCGGGGCGGATTTCGGCGGCACGGCTAAAGTAATGCACCGCCTCGGCGAAATTCCCGCGCATGAAGAAGATGCGGGCATAGTGGAAATTTGCTTCATAGAGATTGGGATCGAGCGCCAGCGCGCGTTCGAAGGATGCCGTGGCCTCGTCGTCCTCGCCGTTTTGATGCAGCGCCAGGCCGCGGGAGGCATGGGCCTCGGCGAGGTCGGGATCGAGTTCCAGGGCTTTGGCGCTCATTGCGAGGATGCGCTCCAGGGGCACGTCGTCGGGCGCCCAGTCGCGGATCGCAGCATCGCAATCGGCGATGCCGGCATAGGCGCGGCCATAGTCCGGATCGAGCTCGACGGCCTTGTAGAACATGCGCCGGGCAAGCTGCAGATAGGACTTGGTCCAGGTATGAGAGAGCTGCCTTCCTCTCAGGTAATAGGTATAGGCCTCGACATTGGCCGTCGGCTCGGCGGCGATCGCCTTGCGTTCCTCCGGCAGTAGCCGCACCTTCAGCTGGCCGACGATCGCGTTGGTGATCTCGTCCTGGATGGCGAAGATATCGGTGAGGTCGCGATCATAGCGTTCGGCCCAGAGATGGTCGCCGTTCGTCGTATCGATCAGCTGGCCGGAGATGCGTACCCGCGTACCGACAATGCGCACACTGCCTTCCAGCATATAACGCACGCCGAGCTCCTGGGCGACCTGCTTCACCTTCACCGATGCGCCCTTATAGGTGAAGACGGTGTTTCGCGGCACCACATGCAGGCTGGAGACCTTGGAAAGATCGGTGATGATATCCTCGGTAATGCCGTCGGAGAAGTAATCCTGATCGGCATCGCCGCTCATATTGGTGAAGGGCAGGACGGCGATGAAACAGGTGTTGCGGTTCTGCGCGACGAGGCGGGCAGAACTCGGCTTCTCGAAGGAAACTGTGTAAACCTGAACCGGCTGTCGGATATTTTTGAACACGTGTTCACCTAAAAAATCAAAGCCGAGATTGAGGCGTGAACCGACCTGATCCCGCACGATTGCCGACACGGCAATGCCGCCGACCGGAGCAATGCCTTCCAGGCGCGCGGCAAGATTGACACCGTCGCCGAAAATATCGTCATTTTCGACGACGACATCGCCGAGATTGATGCCGATGCGGAATTCGACGCGCTCTTCCTTCGGCACGTTTTCGTTGCGCACGGCCATGCTGCGCTGGATTTCTGCGGCGCAGGCGACCGCATTCACGACGCTCTGAAACTCGGCCAGGATGCCGTCGCCCGTCAGTTTGACGATACGGCCCTTGTAATCGGATATGCGGATGTCGACCAATTCGCAGCGATGGCGGTTCAAAGCCTGCAGCGTGCCCGTCTCGTCCATGCCCATGAGCCGGCTGTAGCCAACCACATCGGCAGCGAGGATGGCACTCAATCGCCGCTCCATGACCCTCTCCATGGATTGTCTCATGTCAGTTTCTCGCTTTTTCCAGATTTTGACCGCGCTAGGACTCCCTCCCTTGCAACCGATATCTTTCGATTCGGCGTGCTGTCACGGCGGCGCAGAGCCTATATCGTTACGGCGCAGCATCAATACTCCGAACGGGCGAAGATTGCGCCAAACGATAGCTCTTTTGGATGGGAAAGACCCCGGATGTGCTGACGTGCTCAATTTTGAGGCCGTGCGTCGATTTTGGAATGCGTCTCGGAAGAAGGGGTCGGGCGCAGCGCACTCGAACCGGTCCTAGGACATCGTCTCGTGGCCCGTTCCTTGCCTCTGAGAGCCTGCGAGGTCGCCGTCGTCAAAAGCCGCGCTCCATCGAAGCGCGGTTCGATTTGTATAGGCCACCGTCGGTTGCCAGGCAGGTCATGTTTCGCGATCCCATCAGCCGCGGAAGAGCGACAGAATGTTCTGCCAAGAGGAGATGGCAATCGAGAGCGACTGGATTGCCAGTTGCTGCGTCTGCAAGGCAGCGAGCTTGGCGGGGTGCGCCAGTAGCCGTGCGTGATGCGAAGCAGATCCGACGACCGTACCGCTTGTTGTCTCGCGAAAGGCAAGTCGCGCGTCCACGCAAAAGCCCGTTTGCCTAAAGGATGCAGCCTGTAGGTCGAAAGGGGTAGGACATACTCGTCCACTTTTCGATTATAATCGGAGGTCCGCGTATCGAACGATCCTCATAGATTTGATCCTGGTAATTTCGCGAGAGGGCACACCATGTATCGCAACGCTCGCCGGTGGGCTTCGCGCTCACTCATGATGGATTCGTGGGTTCCCCGGTGGCTGGCCGCCAGTGGAAAGGCAAGGCCGCGCAAGGGCGCCGATCGCCCCGAGGATAGTGCTCAACTTGCGACATCCGCGCAGACAGCGGGTGGAAGCAAGGGGGGTGCCCTTGTCGGCAGTCCCGACAACAGCTTTGCGCTCAGCGGACATGATGACGAACCGAGAGCGGAGACGGTCGGCGAAGCAGACGGTCGGGGCGATATTGACCAAGTGTCCCCATCCTTGGCCGAGGCTTTCGCAGCGGCGCGCGAAACGGGTGTTGGAAGTGGAAATTCTGCCGCGTCTGTTCTGTCGGCCCATAATCCGGTTTTTGCACCTTTCGAGCGGAACGCGAACGGCGCCGCATTGCCCCCTTATCGCACCTATGCTGGCATGGGCACCATAGGCGACGATCCCCTGGCTCCGTATCTGCCGCAGAGCCCCGCACCGACAGCGTCAGGGCAAGGTTCCGCCACCGTAGCGGGTGCACGCGCTCACTCCGGCAAGGTGGTCATTCTCGAATCGAGCCCGTCAGCAGCGGCTGCTGCGCACCACGGTGGATCGAATTCATTGGCGTTTGGCATGCCTTTTGGTGTCTGCGGATGTGGCTATTTTACATCCCCTACGCGGATTCTCGATTGGGCCCATGGCGGCGCCATGCTTCAACAGGATGGTCAATTGCCGGGGACGAGGCTGACCGAAGGGCCGGACTATGCAGCAACGATCAAGCGGGCCATCGGTGCCTCAGTCAGCGACCCGCTTCTTGATCGTGACTTATCCCCGCTCTCGAGCTGGCGCGGAACCGCAAAGTTGACGGGCTCGACGAACTTGAACGGATCGTTGCCCGGCGGCGGAGAAATGGGAACGGCAACCGGCACCAAGGGCGTCGGCATCCTTTCCGGTTCGGTCACTACACCGCCGATCACGCAGCGGTCGTTAACGACGCAAAATCTGGCGGCCGCAGCGGCAGCGGCGCCCGCTAACAAGGTCGTGGCGGAAAACCTGCTGCCGGGCAATCCGGAGAGCGAGTGGGGCATCGATGGGGCCGGCAGCTCCAATATCGAGGGATTTGCGACCGACATCAGTGTCGACAACGGCAAGACGGTCAGCTTCAAGATTGATACGGATTCCAACAATTACCGGATCGATATCTACCGCCTCGGCTATTATGGCGGCATGGGCGCGCGCAAGGTCACGACCATTCAGCACACCGGCGTGCAGAATCAACCAAATCCGTTGCGCAATGCCACGACCGGCACCGTGGATGCCGGCAACTGGGCAGTTTCGGCTTCGTGGACCGTACCTGATGATGCTGTCTCAGGCGTTTATATCGCCAAGCTCGTGAGACAGGATGGCACCTTCGGCGAAAATCAGATTCCGTTCATCGTGCGCGACGATGACAGCCACAGCGATATCGTTTTCCAGACCGCTGACGAGACCTGGCAAGCCTACAATGGCTGGGGTGGCGCAAACTTCTACGGTGGCAACGGTCCGGCGACGGGGCAGGGCGCTGGTCGCGCCTATGCTGTCAGTTACAACAGGCCGATTGCGACCCGTGGTGGGGTTGGCACTTATGCCGGTCCGCAAGACTATCTGTTCGGCGCCGAATATGCAGGCATCTACTGGCTGGAGCAGAACGGCTATGATGTTTCGTACCTGTCGGGTGTCGACGTCGACCGCTATGGCAGCCTGCTGCTCAATCACAAGACCTATGTTGATGCCGGACATGACGAATATTGGTCTGGACAGCAGAGGACCAATGTCGAAGCTGCACGCGATGCAGGTGTCAACCTGATGTTCTGGAGCGGTAACGAGGTCTATTGGCGTACCCGTTGGGGCAACGCCTATAGCGCCGACGGCACTCCTTATCGCACCCTTATTTCCTACAAGGAGACATGGTCGCCCGGCGCCAGCATCGACCCTTCGAACGAATGGACGGGCACGTTCCGCGATCCGCGTCTCAGCCCACCGGCTATCGGTGGGGGAAACCCGGAAAACTCGCTGACCGGGCAGCTGTTCAAGGTCGATGATGTCGGCAGCAATCTCAGCGCGATCACGGTTGGATATGATGACGCCAATCTGCGTTTCTGGCGCAATACGAGCGTTTCCAATCTCCAGCCCGGCCAGACGGCAACGCTGACCAAGAACTATCTGGGCTACGAGTGGGACGAAGCGACCGATAACGGCTTCGATCCGGCTGGTCTCGTCAAGCTGTCTTCGACGACGCTTCCGGTCAGCACCTATTTGCTCGATTACGGAAACACGACCGGCAACGCGACCGCGACCCACAATCTGACGCTTTATCGTGCACCGAGCGGTGCATTGGTGTTTGGCGCCGGTACTGTCTACTGGACATGGGGCTTAAGCAACAATCACGATAATGAGGCGACCCCGACCGATCCCCGCGTGCAGCAGGCAATGGTCAATTTGCTGGCCGACATGGGCATTCAGCCTGGGACGCTGCAATCCGGGCTCGTCGCCACGACCGGCTCCACGGATCATGTTGCACCGACTTCCATCATCACGGCGCCGTCAACGGCGACTGTTGGCTCCACAGTCACGATTACAGGTACCGCCACAGACACGGGCGGCGGGGTCATTGCCGGCGTCGAGGTCTCGACCGACAATGGGGCGAGCTGGCATCCGGCGACAGGCGATGAGAACTGGACCTATACCTGGTCGCCGCAGATCGCGGGCAATTACACGATCCGCTCACGGGCCGTCGACGACAGCATCAATCTTGAAGCGCCCTCGGCAGGACGCACCGTCACCGTGACCGGCGCGAGCTTTTACTCTCTCTTCGGCGCGGCGACGCCTGCTGTCGTCAACACCGACGATACGTCAGCCGTCGAGCTCGGGGTCAAATTCCAGACCTCCGTGGCAGGGACCGTTACCGGCATTCGTTTCTATAAGGGCAGCCAGGACACCGGCACGCATACCGGCTCACTCTGGTCGAGCACGGGTACGCGGATTGCGACCCTCACCTTCACGAACGAGACTGCGAGCGGCTGGCAGACTGCCTATTTCACCAGCCCGGTGACCCTGACGGCCGGACAGACCTACACGGCGTCCTACCATACGAACACCGGCCACTATTCGACAACCGCCAGCTACTTCGTCTCCAATGTGACGAGCGGCCCCCTGACGGCTCCAGCCAGTGGCAACGGCGTATATACCTATGGGAGCGCCAGCCTGTATCCCACGAGCACCTTCGAGTCGACGAACTATTGGGTCGATGTGATGTTCACCACGCCGAGTTCGAACACGACGCCGACGGCGGTTGCCGATGCGGGTGACGCGACCGAGAAGGGTGGCATTGCCAATGGTTCGGGTGGTGTGGTTGCGAGCGGCAATGTGCTGACCAACGACACCGATCCGGATGCCGGTGACACCAAGACGGTCACGGCCGTCGTCTTCGGCGCGACATCAGGCACGCTCGGTTCGGCACTGAACGGCACCTATGGCAGTCTCGTGCTCAGCGCATCGGGCGTCTATAGCTATGCCGTC
>NZ_JBFTPD010000055.1:0-24841 GCF_056398305.1 Rhizobium sp. 01T444 | reverse complement strand
GCTCATCACCGTGGCGCAAACCGCATGCGGCAGGCAATCGCCGGCGCTCACCAAACCCACCCCTGACGGAACAAGATCATGATCGGCAAGCTGAAAGGCACAATTGATGAGATCGGCGATGATTACGTGCTCGTGGATGTGCACGGCGTCTGCTACGTCGCTTTTTGCTCTGCGCGCACGCTCTCGAAGCTAGGTTCCGTCGGAGAGGCCTGCGTGCTCTTTATCGAAACCTATGTGCGTGAGGACCAACTGAAGCTCTTCGGCTTCCAGACGCAGCTCGAACGCGAATGGTTCAACCTGCTGCAGAGCGTTCAGGGCGTCGGCGCGAAAGTGGCACTCGCCGTGCTTTCGACTCTCACTCCGCCCGAGCTTGCTAATGCCATCGCGCTGCAGGACAAAACGGCTGTTTCGCGCGCTCAGGGCGTCGGTCCCAAGGTCGCGATCCGTATCGTCACCGAGCTCAAGAACAAGGCGCCCGCCTTTGCCGGCGAGGCGATCAATATCGGCCTCAAGCAGGAGATCGGCGAAGGCGTGGCCGCAGCCCCCGTTGCCGACGCCGTTTCGGCCTTGACCAATCTCGGCTATTCGCGTGATCAGGCGGCCAATGCGGTTGCCGCCGCCATGAAGACGGCCGGCGAAGATGCGGATAGCGCCAAGCTGATCCGCCTCGGCCTGCGGGAACTCTCACGCTGATGGCCCCACAGGGTGTCAATGCAGGCCGCTTGGTGTATGGACTTGAGCAAGCTTCTAACGGAAATACCCAATGACTGATGCCCGCCTGATAACGCCGGAAAAGCGTGGCGAAGACTTCGACACCACGCTGCGCCCGCAGTCTCTGGACGAGTTCACCGGCCAGGCGGAGGCGCGCGCCAATCTCAAGATCTTCATCGAAGCGGCCAAAAACCGCGGTGAGGCGCTGGACCACGTTCTCTTCGTCGGCCCGCCCGGCCTTGGCAAAACGACATTGGCGCAGATCATGGCAAAAGAGCTCGGCGTCAATTTCCGCTCGACCTCCGGCCCCGTCATCGCAAAGGCCGGCGATCTGGCCGCTCTGCTGACCAATCTCGAAGAGCGCGACGTTCTCTTCATCGACGAAATCCATCGCCTCAACCCGGCGGTCGAGGAAATCCTCTATCCAGCCATGGAGGATTTCCAGCTTGACCTCATCATCGGTGAAGGCCCTGCCGCCCGCTCGGTGAAGATCGACCTGTCGAAATTCACGCTCGTTGCCGCCACCACCCGCCTCGGCCTGCTGACGACACCCCTGCGCGACCGTTTCGGCATTCCGGTGCGTCTCTCCTTTTATACGGTGGAGGAACTGGAGCTGATCGTCCGCCGCGGCGCCCGCCTGATGGGCCTTGGCATGACCGATGACGGCGCCCGCGAGATCGCGCGGCGCGCCCGCGGCACCCCGCGCATTGCCGGCCGCCTGCTGCGCCGCGTGCGCGACTTCGCCGAAGTCGCAAGGGCCGAAGCCGTCACTCGCGAGATCGCCGACGAGGCTCTCACGCGCCTGCTGGTCGATAATATGGGCCTCGACCAGCTCGACAAGCGCTACCTCAACATGATCGCCGTCAATTTCGGCGGCGGCCCGGTCGGCATCGAAACCATCGCCGCCGGCCTCTCCGAGCCGCGCGACGCGATCGAAGACATTATCGAGCCCTATATGATCCAGCAGGGTTTTATCCAGCGCACGCCGCGCGGCCGCGTTCTGACCGCAATCGCATGGAAACATCTCGGCATGCAGCCGCCGAAGGATATGGAGGCTGCTCAGTTCGGGTTGTTCCGGGAGGACGATTGATTGATCAGCCGGCGCAGCTTTTTCAAACTCATGGGCGGCAGCTTTGCCGGCCTCACGGCACTCGGCGGATATGCCTTCGCCTATGAACCACTCGCCCGGCCTGCGATTTCCCGTTACGCGCTGACCCCGCCAGGGTGGACGCCCGGCCTGAAGCTGCGGCTTGTCGCACTTGCTGATCTTCACGCTTGCGAACCCTGGATGTCCACAGCCCGCATCGCTTCGATCTGCGCCCACGCCAACGAACTGGGAGGTGATATCGCGCTCCTGCTTGGCGATTACGCGGCCGGCATGAACATGGTGACGCGCTATGTCCATTCCAGTGAATGGTCGAAGGCGCTGGCAACGCTCAAGGCCCCGCTCGGCGTCCATGCGATCATGGGCAACCATGATTGGTGGGAGGACAGGACCGCACAGAAGATTGGCGGAGGCGATACTTTCGGGCACAGAGCCTTGGCCGAAGCGGGCATCTCCGTTTACAGCAACCGTGCCACCCGGTTGGAAAAGGACGGGAATGGCTTTTGGCTGGCGGGTCTGGAGGACCAGCTGGCGCTCCTGCCGGGCAGGAAATGGGGCCGCAGCCGGATGCAAGGCCTCGACGATCTCGGCGGAACGCTTGCGCAGGTTTCCGACGACGCGCCCGTTATCCTCCTTGCCCACGAGCCCGATATATTTCCACGCGTGCCCGAACGAGTATCGCTGACACTGTCCGGCCATACGCATGGAGGACAGATCCGCCTTTTCGGCTATTCGCCAGTCGTGCCCTCGCGCTATGGCGACCGTTATGCCTACGGCCATATCGTCGAAAACGGCCGTAATATTATCGTCTCCGGCGGGCTCGGCTGCTCCATGGCGCCTATCCGCTTCGGCGTTCCGCCGGAAATTGTGGTCATCGATCTCGGATAACGTCATGCCCAAGCGAACCGTCGTTCGCCTCAATGCAGGCAGCCAGCGCTTCAATTACCGCATCGCCGGGCTCGGCTTTCGTGACGGGCACCTGCTTGTCCATCGCGCAGTTCACGAACCTTTCTGGACCATCCCCGGCGGTCGGGCCGAGATTGGCGAGACTTCGGAGGAAACATTGAAGCGTGAGATGATGGAGGAGCTCGGTGTCGAGGTGACCGTCGGCCGCCTG
This sequence comes from Rhizobium sp. 01T444, assembly GCF_056398305.1. Lineage (NCBI taxonomy): Bacteria > Pseudomonadati > Pseudomonadota > Alphaproteobacteria > Hyphomicrobiales > Rhizobiaceae > Rhizobium > Rhizobium sp. 01T444. Next base: position 21,908 of record NZ_JBFTPD010000055.1, on the reverse strand, counting down.
CTCTGGATCGTCGAGAATTTCTTCCACTATGAAGGCCGCGAGTGGCACGAACTCGGCTTCTACTATCTCATGGAAATACCCGAGAATTTCCCTTTCCGCACGCATGAGATCATTCATCGGGTGGAGGACGGCGACAACCATCTGGAATTCAAATGGGTGCCCGCAACATTCCAGGCCCTGACCGCGCTCGATATTCCGCCCTATTTCCTTGCCGGCGAGATTGAAAATCTGCCAGTCACACCCCGCCATCTCGTGTGGCGCGATGGTGATCTCGACGACAAGGACTAGCGCAATTCCAGCAAGAGCGTGAAATCGGTTATGCACTCAGAGTTGTGTGAAAACAAAGAGATAAAGCATTTCCGTGGTTCGGAGATAAACGGAAATGCTCCAAGGAGGAGACGCGATGCCGAGTTTCGACCCCTGCCGCATGTTCCGAAAGCTTGCCTACAACAATGCCCTGGCGAACAACCGGCTTCTTGCCGCCTGCGCAACCCTCAAGTCCGGTGAATTCGAGGCCACGCGCACAAGCTTTTTCCCATCGATCAAATCGACGCTGAACCACATCCTCACAGTCGACTGGTTCTATGTCGATGGGCTGGAAGGCGGCACGCTCGGCCTTAGCGCTTTCGACACCGAAGAACCCTTTGACGATATCCGATCGCTCTCCGCAGAACAGGCGAAGGTCGACCAGCGCCTTGTTGCAATCTGCGAAGGGCTGACACTCGAGAGGCTTGCTTCGACCGTGGAGCTTCAGCGCGATGGCCGCACCCAGCGAGAGCGTATGGAGGATGTACTAAGCCACCTTTTCCAACATCAGACGCATCACCGCGGACAGGTACATGCCATGCTGGCCGGCAGCAGCGTCGCTCCGCCGCAACTCGACGAATTCATTGTCGACGACGATGCGAGGTTTCGGGGCGGCGAGATCGCCGCCCTTGGCTGGAGTGAACAGATGCTGATGCGTTAGAGCAATTCCAGCAAAAGTGCGCAGCGGTTTTTGCATTCGGAATTGCGTGAGCCAGAAATACTCAGCCTTTGACGCGCGCCTTCAGGCCATTAATGATCGTCTTGGTCAGAAGATCGTAATTTTCGTCAAAGTGATGATCGCCCGGGAGCTCGATGACCTCGCCGCCAACATCCTTCACGGCGGGGCAAGCCACGTCGTCATCATCATCCTTGCCGTAGACGCATTGGACGAGCTTCGGATCGGCGCCCTTGAGATCCTTGATGGGATCGCCGCCTGCCCCATCCGTCTTCTGGCCGAGCCAGCCCATGACGGAAATGACGTAATCGACCTGGTGCGATAGCGACAAAAGCGAAATCTGCGCTACTGCCGCCTTTTCGGCAGGTTTCAGAAGCTGATAGGTAGCGGGCAGGATATCCGCGCCGAAGGAATAGCCGATCAGCAAGACGTGCTTAACCTTCCACTGTTTGCGGTAGAATTCGATGATACGAGAGAGATCGTCGGCCGTTTCCTGCGGCTTCCGCTCCGTCCAGAAATAGCGCAGCGAGTCGATACCGACGACGGGAATGCCTTCCTTCTGCAGCATGCCGCCTACTTCCTTGTCGATATCGCGCCAGCCGCCGTCGCCGGAATAAATCACGGCCATCGTATCGAGGTTCGGCTTGGCGTCGAGAATGGCAAGCGGCAGCCCGAGCGGATTGTCGAAGGCGCCCGAAGCCGTCACCAGATCGTCGAGCGTATCGGCAAACACAGTCTGTGCATCATCGGACGAGTCGCGGATATCGATCGCCTCATGCGCCTTTTTCAGATCCTCCACGTGAGCGCGACCGTCCTTGTCGGCAGCCGGCGTGAAGGTGGCGATAACAGGATCCGGCAGGGCGCCATCGGTCAGCCCATAAACACTGCGGTCGCCGACCACCTTCCTCGTGGCCGGAGTGCAGAGCTCCTTGCTCAACGGAATGCCGGCACGCGGATCGACGGCAAATGTCTGGCCGATCGTCGCATCAGGTGTCTGTGCGGCAATGGCAAGCGCCAGCGCGCCGCCCTCGCCGATGCCGGCAACGATCGGCAGGTGATAGGGGCTGTTGCCGGCGGCGCGCTGCACCTGCTGGCTGAGCGACTCAATATCGGACACCGTGTAGATGCAGCCGTCGTTGAGACTGACGTCATAGCGGTTCAGCGCTTCCATATAGGACGGAAAATCGACGCCGATAACGACGGAACCCTGCGAAACCAGACGGTCTGCCTCGGCCTTTTCATTGTCTCCCCAGCCGGCTGCATCCGAAATCAGAAAGACAGCGCCCTTCACCTCGCCCTGCGGCAGGAAGATATGCGGCGAAGGGATAAGGCCGGTCTCGAAGGTCTGGGTGGTTTCATCCGCAGCATAAGACGGCGCGGCCGCGAGCATGCTGACGCACGCAGCAGCAAACAGTAACTTTTTCATCATTTTCTCACTACCCCTTTCAATCCGCCGCCGATCAGAAATGTCGCATCCATCAATGCGATCATCGGATTGCCCCCTCCTGAAACCGCAAGATAGCGCGGTTGCCAGTGCGGATGAAACTTGGATTTGAAGGCGCGAAGCCCCTTGAAGTTGTAGAAGCGCTCGCCGTGTTCGAAGACGGTACCGCCGATACGGTCCCAAACGGGCGCCACCTCGCGTTTCGACATGCCGGAGAGGGGCGCCATGCCGAGGTTGAAATGCGTAAAACCCTGGATGCGCAGATATTCCATGATCTGAACGAACAGGAAGTCCATAGACCCCTTCGGCGCATCAGGCGAGAAGCGCATCAGGTCGATCGTCCCCTCCTCTTTCGCCGCGGTGACAAGGATATTGGCAAAGGCAACGATCCGGCCGTCCTTCTTGAGAACGCCGACCGGCTGCGACGCCACATAGTCCGGATCGAAGGCGCCGAGCGAGAAGCCCTTCTCCTTGGCATTGTGATGCTCGAGCCACGCGTTTGAAACGGCCGAGAGATCGTCGATGATTCCGGGGATATCGACGGGTTCGACAACGCTGAATTCCAGACCGTCGCGCTGGGCGCGGCTTGCGGTCTGGCGCAAATTCGCCCATTTGCCACCCTTCATCTCGAAGGTATGCAGATCAGCCACTGCAAGCTCGCCGAGCTTGAAGGCGCGCAGGCCCGCATCCGCACAATGTGAAAGCAGCGCCGGCGAGATCTGGTAAAAGACGGCGCGGCAGCCGGCGGCGCGCGCCGCTTCCACGAAACGCCAGACCAATTCCTGCACGGCATGATGGTCGCCGATCGGATCGAACAGCGCGATCCACGAGCGGCCCTGCCGGCCATACATGATGAAGGCATCGCCCTTTTCCGAGAACATGATGGACTTGTCACCCATGCGCACCAGATTGGCGTCCGCACTGTCCTGTTTCTCGACGATCTCGACAGCACGGCGGACCGCCTCCTCATCCGCCGGCTCCGGCTTGAAGGTCGCTGGCCGCAACAGGCTGAAAATGGCGATCGCCGAGGAAATGATGGTGATGCCGAGTACGGCACGCAGTCCGCGCGGCGCTTCCGCCGCGAATTCAAACTGCCACCAGAGTTGGTTGCTGTATTCCACGTCGCGATAGACGAAGAGCAGGATGACAACCGCGCCGACGATGATCACGGCAATCGCCATCAGCCAGGATGCCGTCATCGCCTGGTTGAGAAGCGAAGCATGGCGGGTAAAGAGCCGGCGGCTGACGAACAGGCCGAAGACCAGAAAGGCGAGGAAGGCCGCCTCGACAAGGGCAATCGCCTTCAGCAGCGAGAGCGTCAGAGCGGCAACGGCAGAAAACACCGCCACCCACCAGGCACCATCGAGCCGCTGGCCGAGGCCACGGGCGGCAACGACAAGTGCAAGGCCGAGCAGACTGGAGAGGAAATGCGCGCCTTCCACCATCGGCAGCGGCAGATAATTGGAGAGGAATTCGAGATTCTGATCGGGCGTCGGCGTCACGCTCGAAAAGATCAACATGACGCCCAGGAGCAGCGCCAGCGCCGAAAGAAGCTGCGGCATCAGCCGCCCGCCGATGCGCCGCACGCTGGAAGCAGCCGGATGATCCACGAAGCGGCGTAGCTCCGTGGCGGAGACCGCAAGGATGGCGATCAAGAGCGGCAGCACATGATAGATCAGACGGTAGAGCACCAATGAGCCGAGAACGGCGTCGATATTCACTGCGCTGCCGAGCGAAGCGATGATGACTGTTTCAAAAACGCCGAGGCCCGCCGGCACATGGCTCAGCACGCCAAGCCCGACGGCAATCGCATAAACCGCCAGGAACACCGGCCAGCCGATCGCCGTCTGCGGCAGGAGCACGTAAAGCACCGTGGCGGAGGCTGCGATATCGAAGGCGGTCACCAGGAACTGACGCGACCAAGTGCGCGAATCCGGCAAGCGAAGTGCGATCGACCCGATTTCGATCACCCGGCCCTCGCGGCCGAGCACCATGAGAGAGCCGAGAATCGCCAGGATGACAGCCGCGATGATACGAAGCCACAGGCTGCTGACACTGATCAGCGGCGCGATCTCATCGGCGATGATGAGAAGCGCGATCGCCGACACGGCAGCAAGGCCAAGGCCGAAGGACAGCGTCACGAAGGCGATGACGCGGCCGATATCTTCAGGCGAAAGCCCAAGCCGCGTATAGGCGCGGTAACGGATCGCTCCACCCGAAAGCGCGCCGAAACCAGCGGTGTTACCGACCGCATAGGCACTGAAGGCCGTGAGCGCGACATGCGGCAAAGGCAGCCGCTTGCCGATATACTCGATTGCGTTGAGATCGTAGAAGACGAGTGCCATAAAGCTCAGCGCGGTAAAGAACAAGGCGAGCAGGATCGAACTCAGCCGCGTTTCCGCCAGGGCCTCGACGACGTCGTCATAGCGCACTTCATCTGTCAGCTGCATGATCGCGTAGCCGACAAGGCAAAAAATGAGGAGCGTGGCAAGAGCCGTCAGCGGAGTGCGATAGCGCCGGAAAACTGCACCAAAGGAAAAGCCCTCATCAGTCCCTGAATTCTCTTCCAACTTGCCGTGACCCGACATCTCGTACCTGCTGCAATTGCCAATCTGGCGGGAATCTCTTTTGAGAGACGTAACATAAGCAACATGCAAGCTCTATGAACCATGTTGCGGCTACCCACACCCGCGCACTTGCCGCCTCCTTCATCCTCAATTGGGGCAAATTTGCGCAGTGCACAGGCTCGATCGCATTGCAATTTCGTAAGCTTCGCCTTGCATTAGAAGATCAGGCGGCCGGCTCACCCCCGGCACGGGCTTGAGCCGCGTAACGCGCTGCGGCAACGTTCGCCTCAATCTCGCGCTCGCCCGAAACCTGCACGGTCGGAACGGCGAATTCGATGCCGTTCTCCTTGAAGGCATTGCGGATCATCGCCAGCGCATTGCGGCGGATGACGAACTGCTCGCCGGGTTTGGTCATCATAGAAAGGCGGAGCTCGATTGCGAATTCGCCGAACTGCTCCACACCCTTCATCTTCAACGTTTCGATGATATTCGGACCCCACTCGGGGTTTTCGAGAAGCTGCTGGCCGATCTGCTTGATGATCTTCTTCGTTTTCACGAGATCGGTGTCGTAGGTCACGTTCAGGCTTATCTTGTCGATCGTCCAATCGCGGTTGAGGTTCTTGACAGCCCCAAGCTCCCCGAAAGGCACCGTCGTCAGCGGCCCGCGGTGATGGCGAAGTTTAACGGAACGCAGGCTGAAGGCTTCGACCACGCCCTTGTGGCTGCCGCTTTCGATATATTCGCCGACGCGGAAGGCATCGTCCCACAAATAGAACATGCCGCTGATGACATCCTTGACGATGGTCTGCGCGCCGAAGCCAACCGCAACGCCGACGACACCGGCGCCGGCAATCAGCGGCCCGATTTCGATACCGACGCCCGAGAGCACCATAAGGGCCGCGATCAGGGCGATAACGACCGCGATGATGTTGCGGAAGATCGGCAGTAACGTCTGCAGACGAGCGCGCTTGACTTTCTCCTCGTCGCCGATTGGGCCATCGACAGGAGAATCCAGTAGCTTGCCGTCGATATAGGCCTTGACGAGATGCCAGAGCAGGTCCGCCGCAAGCAGGATGACAATGCCGCCGATGATGCCGCGCACCACCCGGTCGATCATCGTTTCGTTCGACGTCATCATCATAGCAGTTTCGACGCCGAGCATGCGCCCAAGCCAGATCGCCGCAAAGGCGATGATCAGAGCCCGCACACCGCGATCAAGCAACACGGTCGCAATACGCCGCTGGGCAAGGAAGCCCGCTTCGGCATGGTGGAAGGATTTGACGGCGAGCGTCGATACGGCAAGCACTCGCGGCAGCAGCAGGAGATAGATCAAGACCCAGAGGAGCCAATCGAAGCTCAAGACCCAGATGCCCCAGAGCAGTACGAAATAAAGGGTCAGCAGCCAGGTGACGGCATGGCTGCGCCGCGTTTCATTTCCCGGTCGTGACCAGACTGCTTCGGTCGCGATCAGGAAAAGACCGATGCCCAGCACATAGCCGACCAGATATCGCGTGGCCATCGAATAGCCCAGCGGCTCCATCGCTTGGAGAACGACCCAGCCGAAAACGAAATAGATGACGAATAGCGTGCAGCGCCGAAACCAGAATTGCGCGACGGCCGGGTCAACCGCAACGGTCTCGCCCTCGCCGCGCGGCAGGGTGACGAGATCGACGATGACACCACCGATGGAAACGGCGAAACGCTGCACAACGACAGCGATGGCGATCGCGATCGCGATATTCTGGCTGACCGGCGGCCAGTTGAAGCTGACCAACGCAAGCCCCGTTGCGAGACCGAAGACGATGGCGGGAATAACGCGCGCGGCCAGCCGCGTGCCGGTCATCTGCGCTGCTCGCTCCCGCCTTTCACGCACGGCCCTCCGCACCAGGATTTCGACGATGAATCCGGTGACGAGGATGGCAAGAAATTGCGCCGCCATGCGAAGTGGACCGGCCGCTCTCAATTCGCCAAGAAAAAGCGATGAAGCCCGCGCGATTTCTGATGGCAGCGTCATGGCCGCACCAGACACCATGGCGATGTGTCGGCGGGCGTGCTGAAGGCGGTCGGACAATATCGACATTTCCTGGTCATTGCCGTCAGAAGCTGCCGGCGCCGCCATCTGCGTCGCCATCCATTGCTTGACCTCCGGCGTCTGCATCAGCTCCATCATCTGTCGCACCTGGGCAGGCGGTGGCGCAACGTCAGCGGAAGCTGCCGGCGTCGTCTGTGCGGAAACGGCGCTGAAAAGAGAAAGCAACACCATGATGCCGCAGATGCCGATCGCAGAAATTCGCCCCATGCCCGCCTCCGGTTTTACACGTCAGGCATTTATGCAAGTGCTGCAGCCGAAAAGCCAGACGAACAAACGGTCTAGGCCGTAGTGACGACCAAAAGAAAGCCGCCGAACCTCGCGGACCGGCGGCTGACATAAAACAATGCGCTTAGATTACTTATGCGGCTTCTCGGCATGGCCGCCGAAGCCGGCACGCATGGCCGAAAGCACCTTGTTGGCGAACTCGTCCTGGTCGCGCGAGGAGAAACGACCGTGCAGTGCGGCGCTGAGCACCGGGGTCGGCACGCTTTCGTCGATGGCAGCCATGATCGTCCAGCGGCCTTCGCCGGAGTCTGAAACACGACCTGCATATTGGTTAAGGGCCGGGTCCTTGTGCAGCGCATCGGCCGTCAGGTCGAGCAGCCAGGAGGTGATGACGCTTCCTCGGCGCCAGACTTCGGAAATTTCCGGCAGGTTGAAATCGTACTGGTAATATTCCGGATGGGAGAGCGGTGCCGTCTCGGCATCGGCCTCATGCGTCAGGGCGCCGACATTGGCGTGCTTCAGGATATTGAGGCCTTCGGCATAGGCGGCCATCAGACCATATTCGATGCCGTTATGAACCATCTTCACGAAGTGGCCGGCACCATGCGGGCCACAATGCAGGAAACCCTGCTCGGCGGTGCTGAGAGCTGCAGCTTCCGGCGTGCGGTTCGGCGAGGCTTCCGCGGTGCCGTTGCCCGGCGCCAGCGTTGCGAAAATCGGCGACAGATGCTGCACGATACCCTTCTCGCCGCCGATCATCAGGCAATAGCCGCGTTCGAGGCCGAAGACGCCGCCGCTGGTGCCGACGTCGACATAGTGGATGCCCTTGGTGATGAGTTCCGCGCCACGGCGGATGTCGTCATGATAATAGGAGTTGCCGCCGTCGATGAGGATATCGCCGTCATGCAGCAGCGGAAGAAGTGAGGCGATCACCTTGTCGGTGATCGCAGCCGGCAGCATCAGCCAGACGGCGCGTGGGCGCGCGAGCTTCGAGACGAATTCTTCGAGCGAGGCGCTGCCTTCCGCACCAAGGCCAGCAAGCTCGGCGACGCTTTCCGGCTTGGCGTCATAGACCACGCATTCGTGGCCGCCCCGCATCAAGCGCTGGACCATGTAATTGCCCATACGKCCCAAACCTACCATGCCAAGCTGCATCTGAAATCTCCTGGGATTTAATCGATATGATTCCGGAAACTAACACCCGCATCGTGACAGGCAAGCGAAGTCTCTGTCACGAAAGCGAGTGCGTCTATTGCACCTTGCGCAGGGCTATGCCTTCCGCACTTAGCAATCTGCCGTCTTTAGAGCGTAATTCCAACCCTCCAACAGACATATAGCCGCCTCATCGGCGGCTATATGATCACTTCTGCCTGCTCGGCACCGGTTCAGCTCGCCGCTAATTGCGGCTGGTCTCCCGTACCAGATGTACGATGCCAGTTGGGTTGAGGATCCAGCCACCGCGAAGATTGGGTGGCAGTGGCTCGATGGGATCGCAGCGCGGAACACCGGCCTTCTCCAGGTACTCCGCTGCACGATCGAAATCCGGCGTCATGAATTCCAGCCAGAGCTCGGCCTGGCTCATGGTCTCGACACGGTCGATCCAAAGCCGGATCGGCCCAAGCTCGAAGGAGATATCGTCCCCTTCGATTTCTTTCAGTTTCACGATGTCGCGATAGAAGGAAACGGTGGCTTCGTACTGATGCGGCGGAACCTTCATCGCAACGTCGACGCCGCCATAGATCAGATCATTCATGACGCTTCCCCTCAACCTTCCTGCGCTTTGGCCTGCTCACCCCGCATCTCGCTGAGGAACATGCCTTCGCGCAGATTGATGCCGTATTCGACGAAGGCTTTCATGCAGCAGAACATCTGCGTCCAGCCTTCGAGATTCTGGTAGGTTCCGCGGCGCCCCGGCGCATCCTCACGCCAGCCATCCTCGGCGATGGTCACCATGGTGCCACCATCATCAAGCGGTTTGAAATTCATCTCTACGAGCGTTTTGTAAGGCTTCTTCTCCTCGTCTGTTGCGCCATCCCAGCGCAGCACGATCTTGCTGTCAGGCACGAGCTCGACCACTTCGACCGGCACATCTTTCCACCAGGTCACCGTCGTGCCCTGCACCAGCGGCGCGCTGGCACCGCCCACCGTGGTGAAATAGCCCGACAGTTTCTTCGGATTGACGACCGCATCGAAGACATCAGCCACCGGGCGGCCGATGCGGCCCGAGACGCGAATATTGAGGGACATGCGACTTCCTCCTCTTCTCCGTTGTATCTGGTTCAATTATGTTATAAAAAGATAACATGTCAAGCGAATCGGATGACGATCCCATTTTCAAGGCGCTGGCGCATCGCCGCCGCCGCGATATTCTCGATCTTCTTAAGGAAGAGCCGCGCACGACAGGTGCGCTCTGCGAAGCATTTCCGGAGATGGATCGCTGCACTGTCATGCAGCATTTGAAGGTGCTGGAAGAAGCCGATCTGGTGATTGCCAGGAAGGAAGGAAGGGAGCGCTGGAACCATCTGAACAGCCTGCCGATCAAGCAGATTCATGACCGCTGGATCAGCGCCTATGCCGGCCACGCCTTGTCCATTCTCGACCGGCTGAGGAGCGACCTCGACAGCCCTTCCCACTAACTTGCGGCGGCAATCGTCGCGGCTCTATGATAAAGAGGGGGGAGGAACCATGCCGATATCGGGATCTGCCATCCGTCGCATGCGCCAGCTGCGCAATATGAAGCAGGAGCACCTGGCGGAATTGCTCGCCGTCAACCAGGCGACCGTCTCCCGCTGGGAGCGCGGCATCCTGCCGGTCACCGTCGCCCAGGCAAGGCGGCTGGAAAGCATCTTCGCTTCCCCGTCATCCTCCGCCGATGCCGCATTGAAACGGCTGGTCAAACATTCCCGGAGCAAGGTTCATCTCATCTGCGACCGCACCCACAGGCTTCTTGCCGCTTCCAGTGCACGGCAGAGCGAATGGCGCCTGCCGCTCTCCGATTTTCTGGACAGGCCTCTGTTCTCCTATGCGTCGCAGGAGATCGTAAAGACGGAGGGCGTACTCGTCGGCCTCGGCTGGCATGAGGGCCAAATAAATTCGCTGACACTGGAGACAGGCGCTAACGGAAATCCGCACCTGCCTATTGCCGCCGGGCGTGTGCTCTGGGAGCGCATCTTCCTGGCCGATGGCAGCGCCGCAAGGCTGGTTACAACAATCGGCTGAGCCTGCAGAATTCCTGTATCCTGCTGCATAAATTATGCGTTGCCCCGCCGAAGCGGCCTTTGTTAGCGTCCGTCGCCAACTGTCTGGAGACGCAGAATGACGATACTGGTGACGGGAAGCGCCGGCCATCTGGGCGAAGCGCTGATGCGGACGATGAGGGATCAAGGCCGTCGGGTGCGCGGCATCGATATCAAACCCTCGCCTTTTACCGATATGACCGGATCGATCACCGATCCCGATTTCATCCGCCGCGCGATGACAGGCATCACCGCCGTTATCCACGCCGCCACGCTGCACAAGCCACATGTCGGAACACACGCCAACAAGGATTTCATCGATACCAACGCCACGGGCACGATGAACCTTCTCGAACAGGCAGTCGTCGTTGGCGTAACAAGCTTCGTCTTCACCAGCACCACCAGCGCTTTCGGAGCAGCCCTGCGCCCAGCCGCAGGCGAACCGGCCGCCTGGGTTACCGAGGATGTTCTGCCCGTTGCCCGCAATATCTACGGCGTGACGAAGATCGCTGCCGAAGGCATCTGCGAACTCTTCGCGCGCAACATGTCGCTGCCTGTCGTCATTCTAAGGACTTCACGTTTCTTCCCGGAAAATGACGACGACCCTGATATCCGCAACCACTATTCCGCCGAAAATGCCCAGGCCAACGAGTTGCTTTATCGGCGCGTCGACATCGAGGATGTGGTCGACGCCCATCTGCTGGCACTGGAAAGAGCGCCGTCCATCGGCTTCGGCCGCTACATCATCTCGGCAACGGCACCCTTCACCGAAGCCGATCTCGCCGACCTGCGCCGTGATGCACTCGCGACGGTGGAGCGTCTTTTCCCCGGCATGGCCGCACTTTACGCGGCGCGCGGCTGGACGATGTTTCCGCACTTCGACCGTGTCTATGTCAATGCGCTGGCCCGGCAGGAACTCGGCTGGCACCCGAAGTATGATTTTCGGCACGTGCTCGATTGCCTGCGCGACGGCAGGGAATGGAGAAGTCCGCTAGCTCTTGTCGTCGGCGCAAAGGGCTATCACGACTAGATTTTCGAGGATGGGCCTTACCCGCTCCAGCGCCGCTGATACGGACCGCGAGGCCGGCCGTCTGCGGTGGGGCGACCCATCGCAGATATCGCCGAACTTGCCTGAGCTATACCAAATAGGGAAACGGGCGCCGAAGCGCCCGTTCTCAAGCTGCCTTGTCCCAGGCCGGCGCCAGCCCTTCCGGGCTGACGATACGGCCATCGGGTTTCGCCAACCCATGGATCGCCGCCACATCCTCGGAAGAGAGTTCGAAATCGAAGATCGCTGCATTCTCCTGTGCGCGTTGTTCCGAGACGGTCTTTGAAAGTGCGATCAGATCCTGCTGAATGATCCAGCGGAGCACGATCTGGGCAATCGACTTGCCATGTTTCGCGGCAATCGCCTTCAACACCGCATCCTCAAGCACCTTGCCATCAGCCATGGCGTAGTAGGCCGTCACGGATATATCGAGCTGCTTTGCAGCGCGCAGCACCGGCGTTTGATCGATATAGGGATGATACTCCACCTGGTTCGTCACGATCGGCAGGCTGCTAAGCGCTACGGCCTGGCGCATCAGATCCGTGTTGAAGTTCGACACGCCGATATGGCGCACCTTGCCTGCCTTCGCGACTTCATTCAGCGCGCCGATCTGCTCGGCAAGCGGCACGGCCTCGTTTGGCCAGTGAAGCAGCAGCAGGTCCACATAATCTGTCTTCAGCTTCTTCAGGCTTTCGTCGACCGAAGCGATGAAGGCAGCACGCTTGTAGTTCTCGACCCAGACCTTGGTGGTCAGGAAGATATCGCCACGGGCGACGCCGGAGCGGCGGATACCCTCGCCGACCTCGGCCTCGTTGCCGTAGATCTGCGCGGTATCGATATGGCGATAACCGTTGGCGAGCACGTGCGAGACCATGCGTTCGGCATCCGGGCCTGGCACGCGGAACGTGCCAAAGCCGAGGGCGGGAATGGAGGCGCCGTTGGCGCTGACGAATTTCATGCTGTTTCCTTTCGGGTGAGGAGAGATCAGGCGGCGCTGCGGGCAATGGCTGCAGCCGGGCTGGAGCGGCGGTCGAGGGCACCGCTGCGGATGGTAAGGCCAAGGGCAACAGTGACGAGGCCTGCCGCAACGAAGGGCGTGGCGCCCAGTCCGAAACGAGACTCGACCACCAGACCACCGATCCAGGCGCCCATGGCAATGCCGAGATTGAAGGCGGCGATATTCAGCGCTGAGGCGACATCGACGGCATTCGGTTGCAGCTGGCGTGCAAGCTGCACGACATAGAGCTGCAGACCCGGCACATTGGCGAAGGACAGGAAGCCGAGGATCGCAAGTGTCGGGATGGTCAACCAGGGCGAGACGGCCGTGAAACCGAAGAGAACCAGCACGAGCGCTTGGGCGATGAACAGGAAGGTCAGCGCCTTGACGGGATCGCGGTTGGAGATGCGCCCGCCGACGACGTTGCCGACAGCAATCGCCACGCCATAGAGCATCAGGATCAGGCCGACGGCCGAGGAGGCAAAGCCGGTGATCTGCTCGAGGATCGGCGCAAGGAAGGTAAAGGCGACGAAGGTTCCGCCGTAGCCCAGCGCCGTCATCGCATAGACAAGCAACAGCCGGCCCGTGGCAAGCACGCGGATCTGTTCACCGATACTGGCCGGCGGCGCCTTCTTGAGATTCGAGGGCAGCAGGAAGGCGATGCCTGCGAAAGCGATCACACCGAGGCCGGCAACGGCAGCGAAGGTTGTGCGCCAGCCGAAGGTCTGGCCGATGAAGGTACCGAGCGGAACGCCGGTGACGATCGCGACCGTCAGGCCCATGAACATCATCGCGATGGCCGATGCGCGGCGGTTTTCCGGCACCAGATCGGCAGCGATCGTGGAACCTACGGAGAAGAACACCCCGTGCGCGAAGGCCGAGACGACGCGGGCAATCAGCAGCACTTCATAACCGGGGCTGAGCGCCGCGATAATATGTCCGATAATAAAGAGCGCCATCAGCCCAAGCATGAGCGGCTTGCGCTCGATCCGTCCGGTCAGCGCCGTCAGGATCGGTGCGCCGAAGGTGACACCCAGCGCATAGACGCTGACGATGAGGCCGGCGAGCGGCAGGGTGATGTGAAGGTCGCTGGCAACCGTCGGCAGCAGGCCGACGATGACGAATTCCGTGGTCCCGATCGCATAGGCCGCGATCGTCAACGCAAAGAGAGCAAGTGGCATGAGAGTGACCCGATGGTTTGGTTCTTGTTCGGGTCGGAATATGGGCGTGGCGCACCTGTTCGATAATCGCCTATAATAGCTCAACAGTTGTGAATTCAATTCAAGATCGGAAGCAGATGGATAACCGCGTCGGCGAGATGGATGTCTTTGTACAGGTGGCCGGACTGCAGAGCTTCTCCGCGGCCGGCCGCAAGCTCAGGCTTTCGCCCTCTGCCGTCAGCAAGCTCGTCACGCGGCTGGAAGATCGCCTCGGCACACGTCTTCTCGTGCGCACCACCCGCGCCCTGCAGCTGACGCCGGAGGGTGAAATCTATCTCGAACGCTCCCGCCGCATCCTCTCCGACATCGAGGAGACGGAACGCGCCGTCTCAGCCGGCGGCACGACGGTTGCGCGCGGCCGCCTGCGCGTCAGCACTTCGGTCGCCTTTGGCGTTCGCTACATCGTCCCGCTGGTGCCCGACTTCCTCAAACTCTATCCCGAGGTCGATCTCGACCTCGCACTCAGCGATGGCATCATCGATATCGTCGGCGAACGCGCCGACATCGCCATTCGCTCAGGCGCCTTACGCGATTCCTCGCTGAAGGCGCGCAAGCTGCTCGAAAGCCGCCGCGTCATCGTCGCCTCACCTGCCTATCTGAAACGGGAAGGCATGCCGGAAAACCCCGACGATCTCGACCGCCACAATTGCCTGACCTTCAGCTTCCGCTCGACCTCAGAGGAATGGCAATTCCGCGATCCCAGCAACGGCGATCGCTTTTCGAGACCCGTCTTCGGCAACCTCGAAACCAATAACGGGCCGACTGCACGCAGCCTTTGCCTCGCCGGTCTCGGCCTCGCCCGCGTCGGCCTGTTCCATGTGCAGCCGGATATCGATGCTGGAGCTTTGGTGCCTGTGCTGGAAGCCTATAACACCGAGGATATCGAGCTCATCCACGCCGTCTATCCCGGTCACGAGCATCTTGCGGCACGCATCCGCGCCTTCATTGATTTTCTGGTTAAGAACATCCGGTAGGCCGACTATAGCTGAAGACCACCGTCATCGCACTGTCACAGGGCAACGATAGCGAGCGCTCCATGCCGATAGAAATTCTTCCCCCACGACAAAGCTGGGTCGACGACTTCAAAAGCCTGAAGCAGGCTCTCCTACGCGCGGCACCATCAGGTGCAGCGATCCATCATATCGGTTCTACCGCTGTACCGGGCCTTCCGGCCAAGGACATCATCGACATTCAGGTGAGCGTCGATGCTCTTGATCTGGTCGATGATGCCTCATTCGAGAGGGAAGGTTTCAAACGTCGCGCGTTCGCGACTGACCACTGTCCGCCGGGTCTCGATTTGGCGGAAGGCGAGTTGCGAAAGCTGTTCTTCAAAAGCACGGGCCGGCTTGCGAATATCCATATCCGTGAAAAAGGCCGCTTCAACCAGCGTTATCCGCTTCTCTGCCGGGATTTCCTGCGCGCCCATCCGACGGCCGCTGCCGCCTATGGACTGATCAAGCAACGCCTCGCAGGCTATTTCCCCGACAATGTCGATGCCTATTACGACATCAAGGATCCGGTCTTCGATATCATCGTGGAAGGCGCCTACGACTGGGCGAAGCTCATCGGCTGGATCGAACCACCAGGCGATTAAAAACTGGACTTGTCGGAAGATATCGGTGCGGCTCAGGAAGAAGCCACCGAAAAGAGAAGAGCGCGATCCACACAACCGGTGGAAACTATCGATCCTGGGCGCCTACGAAAGTAGGTGGGCGCCGTATGTCCAGACCCACGAGCCCGGACAGGGACAGCTCCCTAAGGATCGGGTATGGCCCCGAGGATTCATTGTTCCTGTCGAGAAGCACAGACCGCGTGAGCGAATATAGGGACATTTGCAGCACCGCACCAGTGGGTCGGCACTGCTCTCCCAAATTAATTAAGCTCGGCTGGCGTACGGCCGTTCAGCTTGTCGGTAATGCCTTGAATACGGCTCGTGACTTCCGAAAGCGCCACTGCAATACCTTCTTCGGTGCGAGCGGTGGCGGCAATTACCGTGTCCCGATTGCTGCGAAGCGTCTCCAGCTCGGATTCCAGCCCGGCAACACGTCGCGTCAGCTCCGAGATCTCGTCCATGACCATGATTCCGGCCATGACGGTAATCCTGAGATCACCGATCTCGCCGAACTGCCCCTTGAGATGGCCGACATAACGGTCGAAACGAACCGCGAGGTCAGTCAGATGATCTTCCTGCCCCTCTTCGCAGGCCATGCGATAGGCCTTGCCGTCGATCGTTACCGTTACCTGCGCCATGTTCTCATGTCCTCTTAGCGGTCAAGAACCGCGCGGATCGTTTCCATCGCCGTCACCAGACGCCGCGAAACCTCGCGATTGACCTCTTCCAGCCGGTTCGCACGGAATTCGGCCTGGTCCAGCTCCTGGGCAAGACGCGAGCGATCGGCATGCACGCGGCGAACCTCGCCCTCGATCTCGCCCTGCTCGCGCTGGCGCTCGATGCGCATGTCCACGGCATTCTCGAGGCCCGAGATTGCCTGTTTCAGCTCCATAAGCGCAGCTTCGATGGTTTTGCCGTTAGGCGTCATGTCTTTTCCGGTTCCCCGCACAAGACCCGCGAATCGGCCGGTTCGACCGACCCTGTATTTTCAAGAGGATATGCAGCTAGGTTGGAGCGCGTCAATAAAGCCCCTCGGCTACCCCCTGCCCTATTCTGTGGATGAGCGATTTACACAAGCCCGTCACACAAGATTTGTCTTTTGTAAAACTTGACGGTCAAATGTCAAAAATCGTCGCACCCGGCCGCCAAACGGCTTCCATTTTGTTGACTTGGCCGTTCCAACTGCTATGTCTCGACCGCTCTCATTGATGGTCTTGGCAGGCTCGAGGCCATCCTCAAACCCGGAACTAGCGGAAAAGCCATGACCTCACGCGAACAAAACGACCGGATGGCGAATGCGATCCGTTTCCTCTCCATGGACGCCGTCGAAAAGGCGAATTCCGGCCACCCGGGCATGCCGATGGGTATGGCGGATGTGGCAACGGTCCTCTTCACCAAATATCTCCGCTTCGATCCCCAGAAGCCGCACTGGCCGAACCGCGACCGCTTTGTTCTCTCTGCCGGCCACGGCTCGATGCTGCTCTACTCGCTGCTCTATTTGACCGGCTATCCGGACATGTCGGTCGAGGACCTGAAGCAGTTCCGTCAGCTCGGCTCCAAGACCGCCGGCCATCCGGAATATGGTCATGCCACCGGCATCGAAACGACCACTGGCCCGCTCGGCCAGGGCATTGCCAATGCCGTCGGCATGGCGATCGCCGAACGCAAGCTGCGCGAGGAATTCGGTCCGGACCTGCAGGACCACTATACCTACGTCATCAATGGCGATGGCTGCCTGATGGAAGGCATCAGCCATGAGGCGATCGCGCTTGCCGGCCACTTGAAGCTCAATAAGCTGATCCTCTTCTGGGACAACAACTCGATCACCATCGACGGCGCCGTATCGCTGTCGGACTCGACCGACCAGGTTGCCCGCTTCAAGGCCGTTCACTGGAACACGATCGAGATCGACGGTCACGACCAGGCCGCCATCGCCGATGCGATCGAAGCCGCTCACAAGTCCGACCGCCCGACCTTCATCGCCTGCAAGACGGTCATCGGCTTTGGCGCTCCGAACAAACAGGGCACTCACAAGGTGCACGGCAACCCGCTCGGCGCCGACGAAATCGCTGCCACCCGCAAGGCGCTGAATTGGGACTACGAGCCCTTCGTCGTTCCCTCCGACATCCTCGACGCATGGCGCGCTGCCGGCACCCGCTCCGACAATATCGTCAAGGCATGGGAAGAGACGCTTTCCAAGTCGCCGTCTAAGGCCGAGTTCACCCGTCGTTTTGCCGGCGACCTGCCGGAGGGCTTCGACAAGGCCATCGACGACTACAAGAAGAAGCTCGCCGAGACCAAGCCGACGATCGCCTCCCGCAAGGCATCCGAAGATGCGCTTGAAGTCATCAACGGCTTCGTGCCGGAAACGCTTGGCGGCTCTGCCGACCTCACTCCGTCGAACAATACCAAGACCAGCCAGATGCATTCGATCACGCCGACGGATTTTGCCGGACGCTACATGCACTGGGGCATTCGCGAGCACGGCATGGCATCTGCCATGAACGGCATCTCGTTGCACGGTGGTCTTATTCCGTACGGCGGCGGCTTCATGATCTTCTCGGATTATTGCCGCCCGCCGATCCGCCTCGCCGCTCTCATGGGCATTCGTGTCATCCACGTGCTGACGCATGACTCGATCGGCGTCGGCGAAGACGGCCCGACCCATCAGCCGGTCGAACAGATTGCCAGCCTGCGCGCCGTTCCGAACCTGATGGTCTTCCGTCCGGCTGATGCCGTCGAAACGGCTGAATGCTGGCAGATTGCCATGAAGACGAAGAATCGTCCGTCCGGTCTGGCCCTTACCCGCCAGAACCTGACGACGGTCCGCACCGAGTATAATGAGAAGAACCTCTGCGAACTCGGCGCTTATACGCTCGCCGGCAATGCCGACGCCAAGGTCACGATCTTCGCTTCGGGGTCCGAAGTGGAACTCGCCGTTGCCGCCCGCGCAACGCTGGAAGGCAAGGGTATCAGCACCCGCGTCGTATCCGTTCCCTGCACCGAACTCTTCTTCGAGCAGCCGGATGCCTACCGCAAGGAAGTCATCGGCAACTCGCCGGTCAAGATCGCCGTCGAAGCTGCCGTTCGCGAGGGCTGGGATGCCTTTATCGGTCCGGAAGGCTCGTTCATCGGCATGAAGGGCTTCGGCGCATCCGGTCCGGCCAAGAAGGTTTTCGAGCACTTCGGCATCACGGCTGACGCCGTCGTCGCCGCTGCGGAAGCCAAGCTTTAACGGCCCAAGCATTAACGGGGGGTGCCTTCGGGCACTTCCTCATCTAGTATCAGCAAGCCCCACCTCTAGGGAGTGAATGCACATGACAGTCAAGGTTGCCATCAACGGTTTCGGACGTATCGGCCGCAACGTTCTTCGCGCCATCGTCGAATCTGGCCGCACCGATATCGAAGTCGTCGCCATCAACGACCTCGGCCCGGTCGAGACCAACGCCCACCTGCTCCGTTACGACTCCATCCATGGCCGCTTCCCGGCGACCGTGACGGTCGAAGGCGACACGATCACCGTCGGCAACGGCAAGCCGATCAAGGTTACCGCCATTAAGGACCCGGCTACCCTTCCCCATGGGGAATTGGGCGTCGATATCGCGATGGAATGCACGGGCATCTTCACCGCCCGCGACAAGGCTGCCGCTCACCTGACGGCTGGCGCCAAGCGCGTCATCGTTTCGGCTCCTGCCGATGGTGCTGACCTCACGGTCGTCTTCGGCGTCAACCATGACCAGCTCACCAAGGAGCATCTGGTCATCTCCAACGCTTCCTGCACCACGAACTGCCTCGTGCCGGTCGTGAAGGTTCTCGATGACGCCGTCGGCATCGACCACGGCTTCATGACGACCATCCATTCCTACACCGGCGACCAGCCGACGCTCGACACGATGCACAAGGATCTGTATCGCGCCCGCGCTGCTGCCCTCTCGATGATCCCGACCTCAACGGGCGCTGCAAAGGCCGTTGGCCTCGTGCTGCCGCACCTCAAGGGCAAGCTCGACGGCACCTCGATCCGCGTTCCGACCCCGAACGTTTCGGTCGTCGACTTCAAGTTCGTTGCCAAGAAGGCCACCTCCGTCGGCGAAATCAACGAAGCGATCAAGGCTGCCGCAAATGGCAAGCTGAAGGGCATCCTCGGCTACACCGATGAGCCGCTCGTTTCCCGCGACTTCAACCACGACAGCCACTCCTCGATCTTCGCAACCGATCAGACGAAGGTCATGGAAGGCAACTTCGTGCGCGTCCTGTCCTGGTACGACAACGAGTGGGGCTTCTCCAGCCGCATGTCCGACACGGCTGTCGCCTTCGCCAAGCTCATCTAAGCTTGACGGCAGAGAAATCAGGAAACGGCTCGGGAAACCGGGCCGTTTTCATTTCGGGTGATCGATCGGAGGCTGGAGGAGCATGGCGCAACTGACTATTCGCGAGGCGACAGTTGATGACGCGGAGGAGCTAAGCGAACTTATCAATGAGATCATCAAAGCCGGCGGCACGACCGCCCTCGAAGATCCCTTTTCGCCCGAACTGCTGGCCGACTGGTTCATAGCAGGAGAATTCCCCCTCGCATGCCATGTGGCGCAGGCGGAAGCCAGGCTTGCCGGCTTCCAGTTCCTCAGCAGTTACGGCGACCTGCCCAAGGGTTGGGCCGATATCGGAACCTTCGCGCGCCTGAACCCGAAGATACCGGGCGTTGGCACCGCGTTGTTTGCGACAACGCTTTCTGCCGCCGAAGAGCGCAATATCGAAGTCATTCGTGCAACCATCCGCGCCGATAATACTGGCGGGTTGACCTATTACGAGAAGATGGGCTTTCGCACCTACAATATGCTGGAGAAAGTGCCGCTGAACGACGGTACTCCGGTGGATCGAATTCAGAAGCAATATCAGGTGAGCAAAGATAAAAGCGGCCTCTGGCGGTCAGCTCAATAAAAAGTCCCTCACTCGGCCTATCCGCCCTCCTCTCGCCTGAATTGCTTCTACATTCTTTATACAGACTTTTTCCCGTAGCATTCTTCACTGGTCCTCACCCCAAGGGCTGTCCAGCAGCATGATGCAGCGATGCAGTAGAGGTTAAGCCGCAAGGCCTACCCTTCTGTTGTATTTTGCCGTTTACTAAAAGATCGCACTGGGCGCGGAGGGGCAAGGGACAGGCCGGGGGCGGCTTCGGGATGGCGTGATGAGGCGAAAGGGGTAGGGCATGGAAGCGTTTTACATAGTGGTGCTCGTTGCGACAGCGCTTGTGCTTCTTGCTGCCTTTTCGAGCCTTCTCGCCTTCCGCTTCGGCGCCCCCCTCCTTCTGCTGTTCCTGATGATCGGGCTTGCCGCCGGTGTCGATGGTCTCGGCATCGAATTCAGCAATAACTATCTGGCCTATGTTCTGGGCTCGATCGCCCTTGCGATCATCCTCTTCGATTCCGGCTTCGGCACGCCGATGCAGGCCTTCCGCATCGCCGCAGTGCCGTCGCTGACGCTGGCCTCAATCGGCGTGCTTCTGACCGCAGCACTCTTCGCCTTCGCCGCCCGCTGGCTGCTCAACTTCACCTGGCTGGAAGGCATGCTGCTCGGCTCGATCGTTGCCTCCACCGATGCCGCCGCCGTCTTCTTCCTGTTGCGCATCGGCGGCATCAATATCAGAGACAAGGTGCGTTCCACGCTGGAAGTTGAATCCGGCACCAACGACCCGATGGCGATTTTCCTGACCATTGCACTGGTCGAGGTTCTCGCGAGCGGCGAACGCTACGCCGGTATCAACATCGGCATGCTTGCCATGTTCGTCCAGCAGATGGGCCTTGGTGTCATCCTCGGCCTGCTCGGCGGCATGATGATCGTGCTGATCGCTGGCCGGCTGGAAACGGATCGCGGCCTGACACCGATCTTCGTGCTGGCGCTCGCTCTGCTCGTCTTCTCCTTCACCGGTGCGGTCGGCGGTAGCGGCTTCCTTGCGGTCTATGTCGCCGGCATCTATGCCGGAAACCGCAAGATGCAGGCGATCGGTACAATCAGACGCTTTCAGGACGGCATGACCTGGCTTGCCCAGATCATCATGTTCCTCGTGCTCGGCCTGCTGGCGACGCCCTCACAGTTTCCTGTCATCATCGTGCCGGCGATCCTGCTGGCATTGTTCCTGATCTTCGTCGCCCGGCCGCTTGCCGTCTGGCTGTCTCTGCTGCCTTTCGATTATACGCAGCAGGAAATCGGCTTCGTCGCCTGGGTCGGCCTGCGCGGCGCCGTATCCATCCTGCTTGCCATCATGCCGATCCTCGGCGGGCTGCAGCATAGCCAGATCTATTTCAACACCGCCTTCATCATCGTGCTCGTCTCGCTACTCGTACAGGGCTGGACGATCAAACCGGTTGCCAAGCGCCTCGGCCTCATCATCCCGCCGCGTATCGGCGCGGTCGACAAGGTTGAGGTCGACCTGCCGGGCGCCGCCAATCACGAGCTGCTTTCCTATCGCGTCGTCAAGGACAGCCCGGTTC
>NZ_JBFTPD010000054.1:0-25415 GCF_056398305.1 Rhizobium sp. 01T444 | reverse complement strand
GATCGCATTCGTTTTGAAGCAGGCGGAGGATGGGACGCCGATCGGTGAGGTCTGCCGCAAGGCAGGGATTTCCGATGCGACCTTCTACAACTGGCGCAAAAAATACGCGGGGCTAATGCCTTCGGAGATGAAGCGATTGCGACAGCTCGAAGAGGAGAACGCCAAGCTGAAGCGGATCGTAGCCGACCTGTCGTTGGACAAGGCCATGCTGCAGGATGTGCTCTCAAAAAAGCTTTGAGGCCTGCCCGCAAGCGGAAGCTTGTCGACACAGTCAAGGCCGACTGGAAGGTCTCGATACGGCGCGCATGCTCGGTGCTGAAGATCGACCGGTCGCTTTATGTCTACAAGTCCAGGCGCGGTGAACAGGCCGAACTGAAGCTGAAGATCAAGGACATCTGTCAGACGCGAGTACGCTACGGCTATCGTCGCGTTCATATCCTGATCAAACGTGAAGGATGGGCGGTCAATCCGAAGCGAATCTATCGCCTTTACAAGGAGATGGACCTTCAGCTCCGCAACAAGGTTCCCAAGCGCCGGGTCAAGGCGAAGCTGCGGGCCGACCGCACGGAGCCAACGCACTCCAACCATGTCTGGGCCATGGATTTCGTTCATGACCAGTTGGCTACCGGCCGCAAGATCAGGGTTCTGACGGTCGTCGATACCTTCTCCCGCTTCTCGCCGGCGGTCGATGCACGCTTCAATTACAAGGGTGAGGATGTGGTTCAGACGCTCGAGCGGGTGTGCCGCCAGGTCGGGTATCCAACGTCGATCCGCGTCGATAATGGCAGTGAATTCATCTCGCGAGATCTTGATCTCTGGGCCTATCACAAGGGCGTCGTGCTCGACTTCTCGCGACCAGGTAAGCCGACCGACAACAGCTACATCGAGAGTTTTAATGGCAAGTTCCGCGCCGAATGCCTGAACGCCCACTGGTTCATGAGCCTTGACGACGCACGGGCAAAGATGGAGGATTGGCGTAGAGACTACAACGAGTTTCGGCCACACAGCGCGATCGGCAACAAGGTGCCGATTTTGCTCATGAACGGCTCATCGGCACCCCCGCCGACCTGAGCCTTAACCCCGGAAAATTCCAGCTCCCGCTGGCCCAAATTCGGGGAGCACTTCAAAAAACCGCTGGAGCGAACTCAAAATTGGATAAAACTTGGGGGCAAGGTCAGTGTGCCAATCACACCTGACCAATACGCAGATTCGTTTTGAAGATCGGTTCCGACCCAAGGCGAGTGTGCGTTGATCGCGGTCAAGCCGCAAATTCACATGCTGTCGATAAAGGGGTGTTGGATGAGAACCCATTCGTCAGGATATGGCTCGTGATCCTGCTGGTGCTCCGTCTGGTACTCGCCCCAGCCCTGAAGCTTCCAGTATTTCGCCATGACATCGAAATGGCTATGCCCAGTTATCTCGCCAGCCTTAACAGCCCCCTTATTAAGGAGCGCTCTGAAGCCGTCTCCCATTGGGCCAGCAAGACAAAGGCCGGGGAGCAGTTGACCGTCTGGCTCGGGATCGAGCCAGATTTCGTGGACAAGTTCGTTTTTCATCGAAGTGTTTTACTTCACGAACCACCCTTCCGAAAGAGGCGATCGGACGCAACGGGGGAGCTACTACGTGGAGAAATTGCTTGCCATGCCCGGATAGTTCCACGGTTACCTCTATGAATTGGTAATGGGCAATTAAGAGGTAGTACTGAAGGCGGGAGTGAGGGCGCGAATTCGCCGTTGAGAATGTGCCGCGATTGGCATTAATCGCAACGTCCGACTACCTTATTCGAGTCTTGAATAGATTCGCTCCCCGGGCCGCTAGTGCGAATTTCCTGGTGCTCTGCACGCAGCACTTTTTCTATTCGCCTCAAGGCCGGTTCCCTTCGATCCATTATGCGATCTTCGCCGCCCAAAGAGTGAACATCATAGCAACAAGGCTTGCAGGGCTCGTGGAAGCACAGTTCTGTAAGGCGCGTCGGCCGCGCGGATCCCGCTGTCGCGCCTTAGCGGATTTTTGGGGCCAGCGGATGCTAGAATTTTCCGGGTGAGCGGCGACCGCCCAGTTGCGCGCTTATTTGCCGGTGATATCTTCGCGAGCTTCATCGATCACATCAGGCCCGGGGGTGGCCGCGTATTGGGCCGTCGCAGACCTTAGCGCTTCGATGGACCATCGTTCCAAACTCGGCCGTGGCAGCCTAGAAAACGTACCGATAGTTCGGTGAACTTCGCAGAGTCGCCCGTCAGATGACGTAGCCGGCAATGCGGCGCGCCTGTTCGCGCTGTTCGGCCTGGGCCTGATCGAGCGGCGCCTCCGCCACCTCCGTTCCACTTAGCGCATCCACCAATTCGGCGTACAAAGTGTCAAGAATCAATGATGTCTCCCAAGCCTCCAACTGTCGGATGGGCGACCGGATGACGAGATACTCCCACAAGGTCTTCATCATCTCGAATTTGCGAACAAACGAAATTATGGAGCGGGGCCCCCAAATGACGTCTTTCTGGTCCGCCAGCCGGCCCATGATCTCAGCGATCTTCTGACGTTCCTCGTCCTGTATTCGGGAGATGGGTCGAGGCCTCGTAGCACCTTCGTCGGTGTGATCGAGCCGCTTCTTCAAGGCCGCGATGCTATCGTCGTCCCGTTGCAGTTGTTCGACGAGTATTTCGAACGCCTTTTTTGCATTCTCCGCGTTCAGTTCCGCCAACCTAATCAGCTTTTGCTGATGCAGTTCGAAATCAGCTAGCTCCTCTTCGTTTGGAGGTCTGACCTCTTTGACCGCGGGAATGTGGCGCACCTTTACCTCATCGAGGAATGCTTCCTCCCCCAGCATCACCTTGTTGCGAAATGATCCCAATCCCGACAATCCCCGTCTTACGACAACTTCTTCCGTACGAGCCTCCTTTACCACGTTATATTTAGTCTCAATCTTCGAGGTCCTGCGCTGTTCCAATTGCCTCAATGCTTCATCGAGCTCCGCGCTTCGCGCACTCAACTCGGCTTGGCGGTTACCCTTCGCCACAAGCAGCTTCTCCATGACGTCGAACTCAATTATAAAGGTGCTCGTAGCGGTTGCCTCCGTAGCCGTCATCGTGGGCAGCCGGATATGCGCTTTGAACAGCCGCTCCTTGAAATAGTAGGCGATATTGTGAGCGCGCGTACCATGAAGGCGCTCGATAGCGTCGTCCAGGGCGCTTTCGTCCAGGAGAAAAAGGAAATGCATCAGCCCATCGTCTGCGCTATCCGACAAGAAAACGGAGATAGATTCCGTAATCGCAAGGGAATGGTCTGCGGACACGCGGTCGAGATCCTCGACGATGACGAGAATGCGTGTTTTCGCCGGCCGATACCACTCGATAGTGCAAAGAAGAACGAAGCTCACGAAGCAGAAGACGCACCAGGCGGAAATCGCCAGATACCGCTTCCAAAATTCGATGGAGGGGGAAACCTCCACAAGCCTCGCGTAGATGAGCAAAACGACGAAGGGAACTATGAATAGAAACGGTAGGATGACGATCATTCTCAGCACGTTCCTCGTCTTCTTCGAACCCCAGGCCGAAACGAGATCGCGCAGGTCGCGCCCTATCGTTTCCTGAAGCCCAAGCTTTTCGGCATGGCTTTCCACACGCCAATACACCCTCCGTATATGTTTGAGCACACGGGGCACTGCCGAAGCCAGTCGAGTGATGAATAGCAACGCGACCGGCCCCATGGAGGCGATGAGAAGCCATAAGAACTCCCAGTCGGAGGCTGGGATAGTCGCAAACAACCAGACCATCACGTAGAATGTCGACGCTACCGCCTGAACCAGTCCTGTTCGCTCAAAGTTCATCCGTACGACGCTAGCATAGAGCGCCAGAGCACTTTCCTTTTTCAGCCCGTCGTAGATGCTCCTGTAAAGGTGCACCCAACATTCTGGCTTGTTGGGATAGAGCCAGCTTGGAAAGCGCACGTTGACCATTTGCGGGAGTTTCTCCCCTACAATGTCCGACGTGAATGACTTCCCCCTCCCCCACGCACCGAATAGCGCGAACGACGATTCCCTCTTTTCGGCCTCAATGATGTCGACAAGCGAGAACGCCACGGCCAGTTGTTCTGCGGTAGGCTTGAGCTTGCTTGTGGCGGTACCGGCATTCATGAACCATCCTCGGCAATCGCAAAACTCCGTCGGGAAATTTCCAATACGCAGGCCCGAGCCCTGGGGCATTCCTATTAGGATACGCGATCCAAAGATCGCCAGAACTTGTTTGGTACCATCGTCTTTCTAGCTCGTACTGCCCACGCGCCGGAGGTCTTGCTGCATGGCTCTATCCAACGCCGTACCGTTCCGAAATCCGTGTGCCAGGCCCGGTTCCCGCGCCGACCGTGACGTGACGAGCCGATACATCGAACACGCTAATAAGTATAAGGCTCATGGAAACCATGTTTCTGACTATAAATGCCTTCTCAATGGTTGACGGTATGAATTAAAGACAATCCCCGAATTTTGGCAAGTAGTCCTGTGGTGAAAAAATTGACCTGAGTCCGGCATACTGAACAATACAGAGGAGTACGCGCCGTGAGACCGTCTATCGGAGGCCAGGGCTATTTAAGAGCGGCCGTCCTGCTCGTTCATCGCCCCATGACTTCACTCCGTTTCGCTTCGTCAGATCGATTAGCGAAAGGACTGTGAGGCTCGGCATGATGTGCGTGGACACAATAACCGACGGAGAGGCTCGCGCACTTCCAATTGATGCCGTCACTGCCGCGATCCTCTATACCTCGCAGAACTCTGCCCAACAAGCGTTGCAACTCTTTCAACTGGGCCTGAAGCGCCCAGTATTCGGAAGCCGGAACGACCTCCTCTTCGGCGGCAGTCGCCGTCAGTGCGCCTTGGGACGCTAGTTGCGCCAGGCAAACAACTGGTTCGGCTGGATGCCGTGCCGACGCGCGACGATGCTCACCGTCGCAAGGCGGAGTTTCTTCTGCTCCAGGCACTCGACCCGGGTATCGCATCAGACATAGCTGGATGGCAAAGCCGAGCCGATTGTGACTACGTCTCCGCAGTTCGATCTCACCAAAGCCTCTTGAGACAATATTAGGCCGTAAACTCATAAAATTACTTGGTATTGTTCACGTGTCGTGATTCAAGGCTTCCGAATAAGGGAGCCTCTATGACGCGTCGCCGCTACGAACTCACCGATCACGAATGGTCGACCCTGTCGCCGCTGTTGCCCAACAAACCCCGCGGCGTTGCGCGGGTGGATGACCGGCGAGTGCTCAATGGTATCCTCTGGCGGTTCCGGACCGGCTCACCCTGGGCGGAAATCCCAGAGCGCTACGGTCCGCCGACCACCTGCTACAACCGCTTCGTCCGTTGGCGGAAGGCCGGTGTCTGGGACAGGCTTCTTGAGGCCGTTTCCGAGGCTTATAATGGCGATATCGTCATGATCGACTCGACCTGTGTCCGCGTTCACCAGCATGCGGCCACGGGAAAAAGGGGGATGGAGACGATGGAGGCATGGGACGTTCCCGCGGCGGGCTTACGAGCAAAATCCACGCGCTCGTCGACGCCGAAGGTCGTCCCGTCAACCTCCGTCTGACCGGCGGCCAAGTCGCCGACTGCACCGAGGCTGACGCGCTGACGGACGAACTCGGCGAGGGAGATATTCTATTGGCCGACAAAGGTTATGATAACAATGCCATTCGCGCCAAGGCCGCCGAGCGAAAGGCGTGGGCCAATATCCCGCCGAAGACAAACCGCAAGGGGTCCTTCGTCTTCTCGCGCTGGGTTTACCGGCAGCGCAACCTCGTGGAGCGTTTCTTCAACCGGATCAAGCAGTTCCGGGGCATCGCAACACGATACGACAAGCGCCCGGAAAACTACCTTGCCGCCGTAAAGCTCGTCGCCACGAGAATTTGGTGTCAAAGTTTATGAGTCGACGCCCTAGCCTGACGAACTTGAACGAGAGGCGGTCGGCGGACGACAGTTTGCCTCACCGGCGCAGCACGCTTGTTTGCGCCGGCAGACCGCATGCCATCGTTTATTCTTTCCAGTTTGTCAGGTTCCGGAAGACGGGAGCCGAGATGCGCGTGCCCGAATTGGTGACCGCGCCGCCATAGGCATGAACCGCAACGGCGATGCGCTGACCGTCCTTGATGATGTAGACGGCTGCGCCGCTTTGTCCGCCGGCCGTATCGATGTCGTAATAGACTTTTGTAGCAGCGACCGAGGCAATTCCCTTGGTGTCGTACCACATCGTGCCGTCCGGCTTGTCGCCGGGATAACCCGTGACGTTCGCGACGTTTCCAACCAGTTCGGCGTCGCTATAGCTGCCAAAGCCAAGCGTCCCGACGGTGTCACCAAGATCAGTCGGCAGGATAATGGCGGCGTAGTCGTAATTTTCATCCCCTGAGTCAGCCCAGCCCTGGACAGTCCAGAAGCGGCTGCTCGTCACCGATCCGTATGGAAGGTTCTCGCCATTTCGCCCGGGCATGACCTCCATAGTCTTTACCCACCCGTCACGGTTAGGAACCCCGCTGTTCTTGATGTAGACGCAGTGCCCGGCCGTGATCAGCGTCCGATTGCTGATGAACCAACCGGTGCCGATCCATTGCGAACCGTCGCGCGCCGTAATCAGCAGGGAAGCATTGACCCGGTAGGGATATTTGTCGGTGTCCTCGACCTTCAGCCGGTTGTCCGGACCGTGGACGGTCTCGAGCACGACTTCGGGATCCTGGAAGGAAGCCGCGCCAATATCGCGCAGCGGCTTTCTCAGTTGAAGTACCGCGGCCGCCGCCGACTCCTCCTGCACTTCTGGGCGCAAGGCCTCGACACCGTCGCGGGGGTCCAGAACACCCTTCGCCGCGCCAGTTTCTGGCGGCGATACGAGTGAAGCCGCGCGTCCTCTTTCCGTGGCCGTATTGCTGATTGGTGTATGCGGACCTGTTGGGACCGGGCCTCCCGGTTTCTTGTTTGCCGCTTCTGGTTTCCTTGCCATAGTTTTCACGCCCCCTATTTAGCGCCAGCGATCCCGGCGCAACGCCAAATTCCAACGGTTGCACATTCCGCAAGCGAATAGCTTTATCTTTTATTGGAGAGAGAGGCCCTTCGCGGCTCCGCAACACAACTCATTCGTGAATCCCCTCTTGCCAAAAAACAATAATTGCGCGAGTTTGAGTAAATAGCAAGAGAACTTGAAGCGTCTACAAATACTGCACTATGCTGAACGAGCACGTTACCGGTCACCGGCAGTAGAGGCTGGCGTCCGCAAAGTAGAATGCCTTCGACAGGAGAGGGCGCGCCCGGCAGGCGCGGCCATTACAGTCATGAGCGTTGTCTCTGGTTGCGTCATCGGCCCCGATCGTCAGCCCGTCAAGGGTGCACACATCATGTTTGCCAGGGGACCGGTCGCCCTTCCCGATATCGCTCAGATTTGCGATGCCGCGGGCAAGTTCTCACTCACGGCCCCTGTCGCCGGGATTTACAGTCTCCTTGTAACCGCACCTGGCTTTCTGCCGGTGGAACGAGAGGTGAAAGTCAGCGGCAAGGACGTGCCTTCGATCGAGATTAGGATGGGGGAAAATTCATGAAGCAAGAGCTTGGGAAGAGGCAGGTATCGGGTGTCATCGAAATCAGAGGCGGTAGCTATTTTATAAGTACGGGCGGACTTTTCGCCGAACTGGTGCCGCCGTCAGGCGGCACGGATCCGTTCGCACAGCTCGTCGGCCAAACGGTTGTCGTCGAGGGCGATCAGGTAGCGGGCCGAATGGAGCGAGCGGAGCTTGCACCCGCGGTGCGCGTCGAAACTGCTGTTTCAACCAATGACCCCCGTTTTGCGGCGGTGTTTGCTGCGATCGATTCACAGGGCGCGGCCTTAGAGGCTATGCAGAATGTGCTGTCGGTGCGACCCGGCTATCGCCGGACCGCTGGTCTCCTCGTGCTTGAGCCTGCGGTCGTCGTTGCCGTGAGCCGTAAGGTGCCGGAGGTGGATCTGTCTGAAGGGATGGCTCTGCCCAGATCGATTGGACAGGTTCCGGTCGATGTGGTGATCGCCGACCCAGTGGAAGCCTTACAAGCGGGACCGACGACGCAGGAGGCGGCGGCGGCGGCAACCGCGCACCTTCCTTCGATGACGGCAAACTGGAGGGTGGTATTGTCCAGCCCGCTGGCGCCCGAAGCCGCCGAAAGCGCACAAATCGGCTATAAGAAACCGACGAATGTCAACCTCGACGCCTGTTTGGTGCGCGACGTTCTTTGTCATGTCGGACCAGACGCCGGGTGGCCCACACTCAGCACATTCCTGCGTGATACCGAGACAAGCCTTACCGTCACGATGTATGAAATGACTGCCGACTACATCGTCGACGAATTGAAAGCGATCGGGCGGGACACCGACGCTGACCTCGCACTTGTGTTACAAGAAGATTCAAACGAGACAGCCTCAGTGGCTGGATTGCGCCAGAGCTGGGATGGGGAACGCTTCACCTATGCCAAGGCTGTGGTCAGCGGTCCGCAAAAAATCTTCGCCAATTCCTTTCATTCCAAGGTCGCCGTGCGTGATGGCAAGGCAGTATGGCTGTCGAGCGGCAACTGGTCTCCTCATTCCCAACCACAAGTACCGTCTGGACCCAATCCAACGATCTACCGGCTGGGTAACCGCGAATGGCACGTGGTGGTATATGATTCCGTACTCTCGGGGATATTCGAGAAGTTCATCATGTATGACCTCGAAACGGCTGCCAAGATCGGGCCGAGCGAAATGGCACCGGTCATGCCGGAGCTATTCGTGCCGGAATACGCATTCCTCGAACTGGAAGCAACCGCATTGCAGCCCGCACCGTTCGCGCCGATGCGGATCATCCGCAGCAACGCGGAGCCAGCAATTCCAGTGCAGCCGCTGATGACGCCCGACAATTATGGCCAGGCCATCCTTGACCTGATCAGCAGCGCAAAGAGCACGCTGTTCATGCAGTACAGCTACATCCGCGGGCCTAAGGATAACGATCTCTATCGGGAGCTGCTGAAGGCCGTCGCCGGGCGGATGAAGAAGGGTGTCGACGTCCGTGTCATCGTCGACGGACGAAACGAGAAACCCCAGGACGTCGACCTCGTCCTTGCGCTCGGCTGGGATAGCGCGCGTTGGCGGCGTCAAACAAGCAAGGTGCATAACAAGGGCATCATCGTCGATGGCTTGAAGACCGTTGTGGGAAGCCAGAACTGGTCTAGCGACGGGACGCAAGTCAACCGCGACGCCAGTCTCTTATTCGAAGACCGTGACATCGCGGTCTATTACGAC
This sequence comes from Rhizobium sp. 01T444, assembly GCF_056398305.1. Lineage (NCBI taxonomy): Bacteria > Pseudomonadati > Pseudomonadota > Alphaproteobacteria > Hyphomicrobiales > Rhizobiaceae > Rhizobium > Rhizobium sp. 01T444. The sequence goes on along the minus strand of NZ_JBFTPD010000054.1, from coordinate 16,146 downwards.
AAGGTGTTCCAGTTCGATTGGGCCAATCTGACCAAGCCGATCGGGACGCAGGAAATATCGCCCCTCCTTGCTCGACCGGGGGAGCCGACGCCGGTCGGGATGGTCCGAGTCCCCTGGAGTGCGTGGTACGGATGATGGGAAACAAGATGACAACCAAGAGTGCCGGTACCGATCCCGTCATAAATAATCTCGTGAAGAGCGCCGGTGATTTGCTGCTGCGCGGTGGAACGCTTGAATCGAGCGGCGGGTCGGGACCGGTCGCGAATGCGGACTTGGTCGATGCTGTCGCCCACACGCTCACCGGCCTCGCTCCACCCGGAACGCCGGAAGGCGCTCCAACCGGGGCGAAAGATCTTGCGGTGGCGAAAGCCGTCGTCATGCGGGCGCGTCGCGCGCTGGATAAGGTCAGGATCCAGGGCAAGGAACCGTCATCACTCACCGCGCAGGACCTTTCCGCGCTTGAGGTTATCGTCAACACAGTCGGACGGCCAGCGCTACGATACAGGAATGGCCGCGTCGAACTCCCACCCAACAAACTGGGCGACAATTCGAGGTGGTTCATCCTGGTTGCGACGGAACGGGAGAAAATCGACTGTTTGTCGAAGTGTGTCGGCCGCTTCGGCAGTGAAGGCCCTTTGGGCGCGTCGGCCACCGGTTGGCGAGTGGGTAAGGACTACGTCATAACCAATCGGCACGTCGCAAGCGGCCTCGTCGTAGATCGCAACCAGCCCATCGAGACCTGGAAAACGGATGCGACAAAAAGCCCCTTTATCGACTTTGCCTACACGGACCAGACGGCAGGACCCGCACGCATGGAGGTGGGAGAACTCGTGTTCTGTGCGCCCGAACCCGACATTGATCTTGCCATTTTTCGCGTGACCCCGGCTAACAGCACGATGCCGCCAGCCATTACCATCGACTGGAGTGAAAGCGCCCTCGGACGGACGCTGCCGGCGACCGACGGGGCCGCGCCAGTGTTTCAGGGGCAGGAGATCTACGCTATCGGCCATCCCTTCGTCGCCGTAGCAACGCAAGCAATGAAGCTCGTCTTTGAGGAGGCGGATGGGCGAAAGCGCTGCTCGCCAGGGGTTGTCATGGGCGTCGACCCAAAGCGACCACTCCTGTTTCACGACAGCTCGACCCTCAGCGGCAATTCCGGATCCTGCGTTGCCGCAATTGTGGCTGATGGCAGGCATGTGGCAGTGGGTCTCCATTATGGCGGCAGGGAACTTCCGACCGAGCAGGGGTCGGGACTTGGATCTGCCAACTACGCCGTGGCATTTTCGCGCATTGCGGAGCATCCAGCGGCGCAATTTCTGAGATCTGGGTCATGAACGATCACGTCCCTCCACCGAACGATGGCATGACGGCTTCGCAACGGGCCGATCTCGCAACACTCCTCGTGCAAAATCTTCTGCCTCGTAACATACAATGGCTCGCCGAACGGGTTCTGGGCCTATCGGCAATTTCAGACATTATCGGCAACCGACCCTCTGTCGAAAACCTTGCCTGCGCGTTGATCGAGCGCATGCAGGAGGCAGGCCGACTCGCGGACGCCATTGCCATTCTGAGAACAGAGACCCGCAATGCCAGTCTGTTGAGGGGTCTCAACCATATCCTGACCGGAAGTCCGCTCGCCGCGCTACAGGCCACAGTGCATGCACTGGATGATCCGTTTTTGAATGCTGACTTTGTGGACCTCTACTATCCACGTGTACAGCGTACGGTGTGCGCGGTCGCTCTCGGGGGGCACGTCAATGAGCTAAAAGGAACAGGTTTTCTGATCGGGCCGGATTTGGTGCTAACCAATTTCCACGTCGTGGAGGACTTCCTCAAAGTGGAAACCACGGTCGGCGGCGAAGATAAGATCACGTCCACCGTGGCAGGCGACCAGCTATTCTTCTTCTTCGATTACTTCGCCGCGCCGCGCCCGCTCATTCCTCCCGACAACGCGCGACCACATGCAAGCATGGTCGTCAAAGCCGTTACCGAGAACTGGCTCGTTCGCGCGCGCTGTCTGCTATCAAAGGACGGGTATCCGCCTTATCCAGAAGAAGTGCTTAAGAAGAAGAAGTATGACTACGCGGTCATCAAGCTTGACCGGCCGGTTGGAAACGCTCCTTCCCGCCGCAGTGGGGGTGCGCTACGTGGCTGGCTCACACTCGACAGTGACATCAGCTACTTCGATGACGTTGGCAAGCGCCTCTTCGTGCTCCAGCACCCCGGGGGCGCCGAGCAGCTCTGGGATGTGGGCGTTTACGCCCAGCTCGATCCAAGCGAAACGCGCATATGGTATTCTGTAAACGCAGAACGAGGAGCGTCGGGAGCGCCTGCCGTCGACAAGAAGGGTCGGGTATATGCACTCCACAATGCGGCGGTTCGCAGCGGGCCGGCCGTCGAGGCCGGTATGCTGGTCAATCAGGGCATCCGGATCGATCTGATCTCAAAGGATCTGCATCCGGTCGTTGAATTGCCACCTTCGGTCGATGAAAACATTGGATACTGGTCGCTCACCGAGGACAAATCGGACCCTCGACCGATTATTGGGCGGGAATTCTTCCGTACCACGGTGACCGCCATGATGGCTGCAACCAACGGCGGCCGTGTTATTACCGTGACCGGTCCGAAAGACAGCGGCCGACGTTTTTCTGTCGACCTTCTAAAGCGGATCGTTGGCGCAGCGGTTCCTGTTATTCAGTTTGTGCCGGACAATCTCGCTGAACTCTCACCTCGCGCTTTCGTAAAGGCGCTGGCTGACTTCCTCATGCTGCCCAAGTCGTCCACCATTCCGGAGGCACGGCAAACTGAGTCGACGTCGCGTTGGATTAGCCACGATCTGCCGACATGGCTTGCACAACAGTTGGCCGCGGATCAGGCCAGGACACCATCGCGCTATCCAGTATGGATTGTGATCAACACGGTTGTTCCGGGCGGGACCCCGCTTTCGTGGGCGCACGACCTCCCCGATCTCATTTCCGCGCTCATGGGACCACCAGATGCCTCACAGCCGACACCTGATCTGCCGCAATTGCGGTGGCTCCTGCTTGGAGCCTCGAACAGTCCGATGCCACCAACACGAATGCCGGTGATAAACGATGACCTCAGTGCCCCATCCAACACCGACTACTCTACGCAATTTGCCAACTGCATGGCGATCGCCTGGCGTTCCATCGAAAGAAGCGAAGCTCTGCCCCCGGTATTTTTGACAAAATTGGGTAAAAAATACGCCGAAATGGCATTGAACGAGAACAAGCCCGTCCGAGCCTACCTCGCGCAGTGGGTTCGGGATATGATCACGGCGAACAATTGAGGTCACAATGAGCCAATCGACCGAGCAGCCGGAAGGTTCAGGTTTCGACTTGGAGCACGTACCGGAGTGGGCGCGCAGGTTTGCACTGCAGACAGAGCCGGCAGCAATAGGCGCGGCGCCCGATATCACGAGCTATGCCGGTAGTTCTTCATGGCCGATTCTCGTCTCCGCCGCGACTGTATCTTCTTTTCTGCCTCGCGATCTGATGCCTGACACGAAGATGGATGACGAGCGCAAGCAGGATGCTGAGCAGAACGTTCTGTCGTTCGCAGAAGAGGTCTATGGGCCCGACGGCACCAGGTGGGCCTTGACGCGCGAGGCCCGCAGATCGGTTCTGTCGCTGGCAAGCGCCGAGGATATACAGAACGCAGTGGCGAACACGAAATCCCGCTTCGTCGATCCGATCAGCGTCGCGCTACGCGAACAACTTACAACTGAAAAGGTCGACGTAGAAGCAGCGGTGTTGCCAAAGCTCGAAGCGGCACGCTTGGCGGCAACCTGGCTTCAGGATGTAAAGGGCACATCAGTTGACAGTCTTGACGAACTTAACCGTGAGATCGAATTGCGACGTCTTCTCAAGCCGTTTCGGCGGATGGTCGGTCTCGATGGTGATGAACGATCTGAAGCCGACGCCTCCAGGATACGCTTCTACGGCCGCGAAAACGAGATCAAGAGGCTCCGCGACTTTGTCGGAGTTGTGCCTGCTTCCTCGCTGCTGGGATCGTTCGGGCGTTTGACAAAGCGGCTCGGGCAGGCGGCACTCGGCGCGAGGCCAATGGTTATCTGGGGTATCGGCGGCGTTGGCAAAACGACGCTGATCGCGAAGTTTGTACTCGAACACGCCGAGGCGGCGAGATCGCGTTATCCGTTCGCCTATCTCGACTTCGACAGAGCAACGGTAAGCGCCCGCAGGCCAGAGCTTCTGCTTGCCGAGATGTGTAATCAGGTCGGCGCCCAGTTTCCGGAACTGGGTGAGAAAATGCGGGCCTTGCAGGACAAGGCGCGAGCCTTGTCAGCTATGGCGGACGGAACCTCCGAGAAAGCCTCGCCGGACGCCGCGCTGGTTGAAGAGCTGACCAGGTACCTGCCCCAGGGATCACGCGACGTGGTAACCTTCGTCGCCCTGTTGCCGCTCCTGAAGGACTTTCGCGCCGCCATCGACACGCATATTGCGGGTCTGGAATCAATGTTCGAGTGGGAGCGGCCGTTCCTGCTGGTTCTCGACACTTTTGAGGTTGTCCAGTACTCGGAAATCGATGTTCGCAGGGTCGAGGATTTCATCCGCGTCCTAACGTCGTCGAAGAATGGCTTGGGGTGGCCCCGTCTGCGCCTCATCGTTTCTGGGCGCAAGAGACCTCCAAAATTCCTTGATCACACCGTCAGGGAGACTGATGAAATCGGCCTTGGCGCCCTTGATAAATCCGGGTGCATACAAATGCTCCTTGCTTTGGCCAAAGATTCCGACAAGCCAATCACCATGGCCGAAGCGCAAAAGCTCATCGAAGCCATGATAGCCGGCCTTGGTGAATCTCAACCATGGGGACTTCACCCATTAACGCTTAAACTTCTGGGCAGCTTATTCGCGAGCGCGAAGAACGCGACCGGGAGTGACGTGGTGCACCAACTCATCAGTGAGTTGACGAATAAAACAGGCAATGGCAGGCTGAACAAGGCGTTGATCGACGGCATTCTGATCCGACGAATTTTGGGCCACGTAGCAGACGAGCGCGTTCGCGCCTTGGCCGATCCAGGGCTGGTGGTGCGGCGTATAACAAGCGACGTCATCCGCAACGTCATGGCGCTCGGTACGCCCGCGCCGGGCTCACCCGAGGAGATAATCACGGGTGACAGCCTAGAGTTCGATCCATGGATTCTGTCGACGAAAACAAGCGGCGATCCGCCGCGAGACGAGGCTGAAGAGATATTCGATGCATTCCGGCGCGAGGTATCTCTCGTCGAACACGAAGAGGATGGCGGCCTGCGCCATCGCCAGGATCTGCGTCAAGAAATGCTGCCGCTAATTAAGGCACGGCGTCCGAACCGGTTCGATCAGTTACACAGGCTTGCGTACAAGCATTTCCGCAGCAAGGCTGAAGCGATGGAGACTGATCAGTCATCGCGGGCTGAGGCCATCTATCATGGATTGTGGCTGGATGTTCCGCTCGAAGAAATCGATTCGCTTTGGCCCAAGACGCCCGGTTTTGATCCTCGTCTCGACGCCGACGAGATTGAAACAAAGCCTAACGCCGCGCGCTACATCAATGCCAAGACCCGAATGCCGATGAAGCCGGGGGATGTTGCCGCGCTGCCCCAACCGATCGCGATTGAATGGCTGACGTCTAGGGACCATACATTCCTGGTGGATGATCATCCAAACGATGTCGTTCGCGCGTCCAGGGTAGCTGCGGGACGGGCGTTCGAAGGTCTCGATCAGCATGGCGCGACCGCCGCCATCGTCGCAAGGCTGCTCTATCGGACGGGCCAATGGTCCGACAGCCGTCAGTTAGCTGAGCGCCATCTCGGCGAGTTAGACTATTTTGACAAGGCAAACGATGTGTTGTCGGGACGCCTGAACGGATTTCAGGATGCCAATAATGACAGCCTGGTATCTCTTCTTCGTACTTGGGCGACCATGTCGGCAAAACTCGGAGCGGAAGCGTCCCCATTGGCGGCGGCGCGCATTCTCGGTGGCCCCCAGAGCCAATTGACTGACAGTCTGGTACGGACGGAACTGCTGGCCTTGGCGACGCTCGGACATCGGATGCTGCAAGAAAGGTCGGATTGGAGCTTGGGTACCAGGTCTTTGGTTGCCGAGCAAACCGTGGAGATGGCGCGTAGCGTGCCGCTTAATCTTTGGTCCGGCAGCATCAATGTGCTGCGCCTCGCCATACTCGCAGCAAACGAAGACGTGGCCGACCTAATCGAGGCATATTTCAGTATCAACAACGTTCCACCCCCGGACGATGAGGCCATAGAATTCGTGGGTCATGCGCTAGTAATGGCGAACCGGGAAGCCGGCAGGTTTAGCGTGGCGAAAGACATCATGAACTGGCTGCAGACTGTGGCTTCGCGGCGTGATCCAAACTATTTGCAATCGGTTTGGAAAGATTCCCTGGTCGACATCTTCCGAACTGCCCGATCGTATCCCCCAATGCAACCCGTCCTCAGGAAGGTCCTGACCTTCGATCATCGAGACTGGGTCCGACCCTTCGGAAACGCACTATCACGAGCATTCGAGGAAGGACAAGGCAGCATACTGCGCCGCTTCCTTTCAAGCCAGGCATTTCTGTCGGACTTGGGCAAAGATCCATCGCTCGACGGGCTATCAATCATACAGTGGGCGACAGCCCGTGGGAACCTTTTGCATCTTGCTGCCATAGTCGACGACTTCTCCGAGGCGTACACAACTGACGCCGATGATGCCGGCGAAACCTACCCTGCCACTGTCTACGGGATAGCCCAGGCGCTGCTTCTCTGGCACGATGTCAATCTCGCGTCGATCATTGGAGTCGAAGAGCCGGGCTTCGACGTGGACAGTGTGCAGACCAATAGGGTGACGCGCGCGAACAAAATGAGCGCAACGAAGATTTCACGACGGAAGAAGTAGTTATGTCAAAGCGATTGCCAACGATTATGTCGGCTTTGCGCTAGACGCCGACTTCGTCACCGAGGGCCCCACAGGCATTGAGGTTTCAGGATCCGCGGCGGGGCTCTGGCAAAATATCACTGACTGCGGTGGGGAGAATGGCTCTGACGCGAGAATCTTCCGCGATGCGTCGCAGCATCGAGACATCACCATGGACAGCGAATGACTTTGCAACACGGCTTATGGGACCGATGGACGTCGCCCGAGCGCCGCCTGCCGCTTCGACGATTTCGCGGGCAATTGCATCCATTTCAGCTTGTGGTACCTCCGCGCCCAGGAAGACTTGGAGACCGGGGTCGGCGGCGCCTGACTCTTCAACCTGCTTCAGAACGTCCGCCTTCTCCCAATTCGTCGATTGCGCCATGTCTCATACCTTGCCATCACGTGTCCGCATCCTGCTTTGTCGACCGCTACGCGGCCCCACAGTGGTGGATGCCTTGAGTGCCTTCTGGCCGCCTTGCGAAAGCGGCATAGGCAATCCGAGAGCCTCGAGAGCTTTGAGTGCGTCGGGCACGCCCAAGTTAGCGCGGCTCTGATCCATAGTTGATGGACGAACGCAGGATTTCAAGATGGAGTCTTGGATTTCACTCGCCGGAGCGTGAGGGTTTGCTTGACACAAGATCGCAGCGAGCCCGGCGATGTGCGGTGTTGCCATCGATGTTCCGGACATCTTGGCGTAGCCGCCGCCCGGAATGCTGGAAATAACATCGACGCCGGGGGCTACTATGTCCGGGACGAGCGGATCTTGAGCCCGGAGGAAGGTTTGGCTGCTCGAGAACGGGGCAACAAAGTCGTTCAAATCGCACGCTCCAACAGAGAGAACACCGGAGTAGTTGCCAGGAGACCGGCTCGAACCAGCGTATTCGTTGCCGACTGCGATTACGGGTAGGACGTTGCCATCCATTAGGGCGTCGATCAGGACCTGAAATGCCGGTGTAAAGCCTCGCAACCCCAGCGACATTGACAGGACCCGCGCGCCCTCTTCCAAGATCCATTCCATTCCTCCGATGATGCGAGTGATGACATCGCCGTTCTCGATGACGAGCGCGCTCGCGAGTTTGCACCCAGGAGCGACGCCGAAGCGGGCGCCGCTGGCGAGCCCACGGCCGGCAATGGTGCCGGCGGTATGGCTCCCGTGCTCACCGCTGTCACGGGGCGTGGCTCCATATACACGACGACCGGCGAGATCGAACTCGGCGAAACTGTGTATTGCATCAGCCAGTGCGGGGTGGGCCCCATCGATCCCGGTGTCGAGATGGCCGACGATGACACCTTGGCCATCGTACCCGGCTTCCCATGCTTGGTCGACCTTGAGCCGGCGGATGCCCCACTCGACATCCAGAGGCTCTGTCACAGCCTGCGTCGCCGTGGGACGGATGATACTAGGCGCGGGCGCCTCGTGAATCACGCGCGTTGCACTGTGATTTTTGAGGTTATTGATCGTTCGCCAAGTGACGGTGCCAACAGCGACGCCGAGCCGGGGAAACACAGTCACGGGTCGTGGGACTACTTGTCGCTCTTCATAGCTCTCCGCTGCTGCGGCGGCGGCGAGGTGGTTTGCTTGGGACATATCGGGGAACTCGAAGCAAGCCTCGAAGGATGAATCTGCGGTGGAAGTGGCGCTTGTAGCGAGCGCCGCCTCCAGATTCTCATGTCGCAGCGCCACTAAGACCTTCGCGAAACCATTCAGTTCGATAGCGTTGTCAACCTCATTTGCGACGCGCGGCCGAGCTGGAACCCGAGACATGGCGCTTACGCTTTCTGCCTGTAACGTAGCTGCTCCTGTGAAACTGACGTGGAGGTGGTTGTCGTGACCACTGAGAGGGGTGACCCCCGCGATGTTTGGGTCATTGAAAAAGATTGTCCGGATCGGCATTACGGAGTTCCTGCGGATGATCTCGATCAGGAGCCGTGTCCGGGCGGCCGAATAAGCGGAGTCTTGCCACGTCGCCCCCTCTTCCTTTGCATCCTTGCGGGGAACGCGTAGATCGACGTCGATGCCGCGCTTGTGGTCCTTGTGTGGAGGCAAAGGCCCTCCGCCGTCGCGGCTGATGTTTCCGACGCCGACCCGCACTCCGGTTGCCTCGAAATACTCGTCGGCAATTTCCCGTACGGCCTCGATCGTAAGTGCCGTTCCGAATCTCTTGGCCACAGGCCCGTAAGCATAGAAGCTTGTCGCTGAGGCTGGCAACTGCACGTCGATCGGTGCCCCTGCGGCAGCCGACATATCGTCTGTGTTGTCCGGCGCTTCGCAGGCCTCTTCGTCATGGTCATCGTCATAATCGTCGCGGCTCATATCCTCCGCGAGGGAGAGCGAAGCGCTGGTGCTAGCGAGCTTGCCATCGCGGGAGAATATGTAGACGTGCGCTTTCGCCTGCCAGTCTGTGGTGGTCCAGTTGCGTGAATCTGGTCCAATTCCGCCGTGCGATTCGAGTGTCTTGCCATTTACGACCAGGACGACGTGGCCGATCCCAGAGGAGGCATCCTGCGGTCGAAGAAAGGCGATGCGCACGATACCGTCTTTGAGGACGCCGTCGGACGGTGAGACCTTCTCGAAGCCGCGCTCTTTTACATAGTCGTGCTGGACGACAGAGCCATCCGGGAACCTAAGTCGCGGTGTCGTCGCGCGGCGGATTGCCTCGCGTATAAACCCGCTACAGTCCACCTTGGTGAAGTCGCGCCCAGGCACTGCACCAAAGAAAGGCACCTTGCTCCCGAGCCCGTACCGCACCCGCGGTGTCGACGATGTGCAGGCGTTGAGGAAGGAATTTGCGGAGGCGATGCTGAATGCAACGGTGCCCGCGGCAAGGCCGCGCAGTTCCGCCCCTTCCGCGTCGTCAACGGCCCCCGGCGCACCGAGATTGGCCAGCATGCGGGCAGTGTTGAAATCAGCCGTCGCATCCGGCTCAAGCGGGCTGAAGCCAGGATCCTCGTCTGCGTCGGCCTCTAGTGCAGTGCTAGCCAAACCGCTCTGGACACTGGCGCTGAAGACGCTTTCGGCAACTTCCTCGCAGTATGGCAAAAGGCGCATCACGTCCTTTGCATATTGCTCGGCTCGCGGGCCGGAGCCATTGTAGGCTCGCACTGCCGAACGTAGGCTGCCTGTTGCTTCGAATTTGCGCTTGAGCTCCGAAACGGCTCTCGAGACGCACTCCTGGAAGCTGTACCATTTCCTTTCGCGGAAGAACGACTCATCGGTCTGGACGTACTGGAGATCGTATTGGAAGATGCCATAGCCCTTGTAAACCATCGAGGCGGAACTGAGGCCTCGCGCAACGCGTGCCTTGTTCGTCTCGTCGATCAGAAGATTGGTGAAGACCTTGCCGTAGGTGGCACGGAACTCGGAGGTATTGACAGGAAAGGCACTTCGCGGAGCGTTAGCGACATCACCGCTTGCATCGTAGACGCACAGGCCAAGTATTTCCGACGCGGGCCGGCTGGAGGTCAGAGGCAGCCAATAATTGCCCGCTTCACGGCAAGCAATTGCACATAGAAGCGGCACAGAAAAGGGCGTGCCTCGGACCGCATCGTCGAGTTCATCTCGGAAGTGGTCGAGCATCCATCGAGTCACGCCATGGGCGGTATCCCGCTCGGTATGAGCTGCTGCGAGGGAACTGCTTTCGAAAACTTCGTCATCGGCTATCGTATCGTCGATCATGTCTTCTCCCCCGTTTGGTGTTTTTTCGAGCGGCGACTTGCCGCGCCAATTAGCTGGCAGTGAACTTCACCGCGCGTAGGCCGTTGACAATTGCCTCGGAAGCGACGCCAGCTAGAAACAGGCTAGCGTAGTCGGCCAGTCCGCCGGCGCCAAAGGTCTCGGCCGTACCCGATCCACCATACTGCTGCAGCACGAAGACGATCGTCAGAGCGGCGAGGGTGATTAGCACAAGGGCTGGCATAAGTCGGGCGTAGACAGTGTCAATCGGCAGCGGCGTGACCCCGGCTAGCCAGCGTAGTGCGATTTCCGGTCGGTTGGTACGGATGTTAGGCACGCTGGTGCCTACGCCGGCTGCTTCACCTGTTGCCTGCAATGCTTGCTGAATCTCAGTCGCCAACGACGCGATCTGAGAAGCAAGTGTGTCGGCGTCCGCATTACGGGAGGCGAGTTGCTGACGTAGGGCGGTAAGCTTGGTCCTGAGTTTTGCCTTCGCATTTTGGTCGGCGATGGTTTCGAGACCCTCTTCCAGTTCAAAGAGCCAGTCGTAGAGGCGCACCCGGGCGACGACTTTTGGATCGTAGACCAGCTGTGACAGGCGGCCGAGAATGATGCCGCAAAGTGCGGCTAAGATCGCCCAGACCACGGATGTGCGGACGTGGATTTGAAGCGGCAGCGTGATTCCGGCGGTATTCGGTGCGGATAGCATCAACTCGCCGCTGTAGGTGCCCGCTGACAGTCCGTCAGCCGTAATCGAGAGCTTGAGACTACCGGTCTCGCCCGGTTTGAGTTGGAGCGTATCGAGTGGCGCCAATACGCCGCTGCCGCCGACGCCGATTGCGGAGCCGTTCGTTGGCACAAAGGTCGGCGTGATCGACAGATCCTGCGTCCCGTTATTAGTTACGGTGACCGCAGCCTGCCTATCCGTCTCAATCTTTGGCGCGAACGCAGCCGAAAGATAGCATGCGTCGGGAAAACAATTCGCGCCCAACAGTTGAACCGCTTTTGTCGAACCGACGATGAAGGACGCACTTGCCTTGTCCTGCGCCATCGCATGGTTGATGCAGCAGAAAGCCACCAATGCGGTGAGTAAGGCGAAATAACATGTTTTGAACGTGCGCATGCTAAGATCCTGCGCGATTAACTAGGCACTTCTAATTGAAGTGGTGTTTTAAATTGAAAGCACATCTTTAACGTTTTTTCAATATTGCAATTCATATGTAATGTTTTATTTTAGGTATGCCGGTCTATAAATATCTATTAACTTTCGCGCCGGTCCGCTGAAACATACAAGAAAATAACTAACCCGGCCACCTGCGGCAGGGGCGATATATGTTCACGAATATTCACATGAATTTTTGAAGACGGATATATATAGTACTCGGCGATATTATTGTGATTTTGGCAATGTGTGCTGCTTCGATTATGCCCGCGGTTGCATTAGGCCTGGCATCGGGAATAAGCGGCCACGCGAGGGTTTTCACGTTTTCGACTTGGGACCTCGTGCCATATTAGACTTATGGCGAGATAGCTGGCGGGACGGAGAAGGCGAAGTGATCAGATTCACAGAGACGCTTCGTTGACGGAAAATGTTCATCAGACACATTGGCCGCCCTCTGCTCCGTGAACTGACGCGACCGTCCGGAAGGCCAGTAGGGTTCGGCAACAGCGGGATCCCGACGGAATTTGATAGCGACAAGAACGCCGATGCTCGGCGGACTGTAGGTCATTTGGATTGATGCGTGCGACCATTGGGAGAACTGGAAATGCAAAATGAATTTACAGCCCTTGCTTTAACTGACGACCAGATTGACGCCGACATCGAAGCGCGAATGCAAAAACAAGAGCAGGATGTTCGGGCCGCGAGTGATCCCAGCATTTCCACTACGGCCGCCGATGAACCTAAATCAGCTGTCGCCGTCGGAGACTCATGGTTCGATTATCCTTTCGCCAATGACTTCGGCATCGGTCAAACTGACATCATTGCGCAACTCGATCTGATGTATGATCATAAAAAGCCGATACTACGCCTGGCGCACTACGGCGATGCCACCACCGACATGATGACGCCGAAGAAACAGGAACGCCTTATCAAGGCACTCAAGAACAAAAACCTCTGGGTGAGCGGGCGACCTAATGCGATTTTCTGTTCCGCTGGCGGAAACGACGTGGCGGGCAACCAGTTCCGGGATTTCCTAAACTACAACAGTGGAATACCCGCGAGCGAAGGACTTCAGTTAGAGGTGTTCAACGAATTGCTGTCCCACGCGAAGGCGAATTATGAGACGTTATTCGAGCTGCGTGACGCATATGCGCCCGGGGTGAGAGTGATTGGACACTCTTACGATTTCCCCACGCCTGACGGACGTCCAGTCGATTTTTTCGGATTGAGGATTGGCCCCTGGCTGAAGCCATCCCTCGACTTAAAGAAATGGAACACGGCCGATGGAAAAGCCATCGTCGCTGATGCTTTGAATCGCTTTCGCCGGATGCTCGATGGGTTAGCGTCCATCCCAAAGAATAAATTCCACTTGGTGAAGACACAGGGCACGCTTGTAGATCCGGACTATACGCAGGATTGGAAAAACGAACTCCACCCTACTTCCCGCGGGTTCAAAGCGATGGCCAAGAAGTTCGACTTGGCTTGGCGGCGTCCTGCAAGTTTTGAGGAGGATACGGTCTTATCATAGCTCGAGCGCAGCCCGCATCGGAAGATGTGAAGTCCCAGACGGCAATGTATCTGCACCCAATCCGCGGTTGGCGCTCCCTCGACGGAGCGCCAACCGCTGACTCGGCCTTCGCCTAGAGAGTAGTCCATTCGAGGGAGACCTTCCCTTGAAGCCGTCGAAACGGAAAATCGCAGTTTCGGTCCGGGTCCGGCGCGCGCAAAGAGGACCAGTGAGTGCCGGCCCACGGTGTTAGAGCAAGACCGTTGCCATGGCTGCTGACCGCTAAACGGCAGTCGACGTCAGCGGAGCCCGGCTCACAAACTTGCAGACCAAGGGGCGTTGCGTCGCCTCTTTCGGCGGCACATTTCCTGCTTGCTCACCTTCGACATCGAAGCCGATGTGCTCTGGAGTCACCGCGGCGAGCTCTGCACCTTCGACGGCAAAGTGCAGTAGTTCGGACTGAATATCGAGCCGATGAAACGGCTCGCGCCCGAGGTCTCGCGCTTGCTGGCAGCATCGCCAGGCCTATCGCGGCTGTATACCTACGGCCTCCACAACTAACACTAACGACATGCATGTGGTGCATTTTGGACTGGGTTGAAGTGACCTGATGGCCCTTATAGCAGACGCTGGCGTAGCGTCCGCTTACGCGCAAATGTGGTCACGGGAGGCATGCGAATCTCACCACTAGAGCACTGCCCTCTGAAGTCGAAGCTTCGTACCATTTGTTCGTCCCAAATGGCGGCGACAACATCATGCTGATGGGACAACAAATCATTAGTTTTTTTTGAATGTGATTTACGTCCTTTACTGGACGAGTAGAATCATTCTGGGTCGTGTGCGTCGCTAGCTGCGCTAGGAGCCTCCATTTGCGACATAAGCAGCGAGGAAGGTCCTAGCTTCGTCTAATCGGCCAAGCCGCTCGCACGCGACCGCCGCAATGATCATTGCACCTAACTCTCGTGGACTCTGCTCCAAAATGCGTTGCGCTAAATTTACGACAATATCCCATTGCTCGTCGTGCGCCGCGACATGCATTCTAGCAAACAATGTGGATGCCGCGCCGGGATAGGTTGCCTCTAGCGCAGCAATCTCGCGCTTAGCGATTTCGACTTCTCCAGCATCTAGTTGAGCTTTAATAACGGACACACGCGTTTCTGCGCTCGTGTTCTGTCCGATTAATTCGTGCATCAGATCTAATCTGCCCTTGGCGTTCGATAACAAAAAATCGAGTACTGTTCCCCTGGAAAGGATTAGTGAACACGTGCCGAGATGTCCGAACTCGCGGCGCAGTTGTCGTATCAGACGTTCGACCGAACCAGGGGTCTCATTTCCGAGGACCGCGTCAGAAGCCGGAATTTCAATTTTCCAAACACCGTTCGGCTCCCCCCGATAATCACTCGACAGATCGCTCATTTCCTTAGCACATGCCGAGTAGGCCAGGGCGTCGCGATGAACGAGCTCGTAGCCGGAAGCTTTCAGGCGATCCGAGATGGCGATGATGTCCGTGTTCGGCGGAGTCCAAATCCCGAGCAACGCAATCATGTTGTTCTCTTGTGTGCTCGGCGTCGGCGGTCGCCCGAAGACCTTCATGCACGCGGACAACAGTGTCGCTAGGTGTGGGGACGTGATTGTTGCTACGATGCCGCGCTCGCAGCAGACTTGACAATTAATCTGCTCCCCTTCATCGCGCGGCGACAGAATAAGGAACCCGCAGTGCTCACATGAAATGAAGCGGTAGCCTGCCGTCCGTTCAATGTAAGTTGGATGTCGGCTCTGAAATCTTCGGGCAGTTTGCTTGTAGCCATCTATGAATTGTTTAGCATAGTCCTGCTTATCGGTACGCAGGTAGAAATCGAGCGCGAAACTACTGTCGACCATTGAAATTCGCACCTGGAACTGTGAAGTATTCCCGTCTCGCAGCCCCTGACGGTGGTTGGAGGGGTCGTAATCACTGTCATCCGCTCTTGCTTCCGGCCCATTACGCGGGGCGGGGTCGGTCCCGTTGTGAGAGTCAGCAGGCGGTGCCGGTGTCTCAGCATCTCCTGTTGCTGCCTGACTTTGAAACGTGCCGTTCTCCGCAGAATTGTCAGTACCGAAAACCTGCCTTACGATCGACAGCGTTTCCGCGATGATGCTGTCTTGCAATTCTTTTTGCGCTGGTTCCAACGCGGTCAGGAGTCCCGCCACATCGCCTTTGCGATCGGCTGCCATGCAGGCCGCAAGCATAAGCACATACCATCGTTTCGACTGGAAACCGAGATCATACGCGCGCTCAAGAGCCTCCGCCGCAGCAAGCGGATTCCTCGTGCCGATCAACAGAATCTCGCCCAAGATTACGCGATAATAGCTGTCAGATGGGTCGAGCTTAACTGCACGGCGTGCCGCATCCTCCGCCTCACTGAACTTATTCAACTTGAATTTCACTTGCGCGAGAACTGCCGCAGTCTTGTGGTTCTTCGGGTATGCCATTTTGAGCCAATCCAGTTCACGCTCCGCTTGCGAATACTCCCCCAGATCGTGGAGCGTTGCGGCAAGGTTGCCGCGCACTTGTTCCATGCGTTCGTTTCCGGCACGAAATACAAGTTCTTGGAAAAGCGCTCGTGCTTCTTCAAGTTGTTGGTTTCCACGCAGAACTGAGCCGGTTAGGCGCATAATTTCCATTGAGAATTGAGCCATGTGAACCTTCCCCCAACGCGGTGAGCGACGGGGGCAACGGAGTGAACCACATGGGACTTTTAAACATCATCCGTCGGATGAAGCTGCGCGAGAAGCAGTCGATCCGCGAGATCAGTCGGCATACCGGTTTGTCGCGTAACACGATTGCGAAGTATTTGAACGCTGGCACGATCGAGCCGACGTTCAC
>NZ_JBFTPD010000053.1:0-26513 GCF_056398305.1 Rhizobium sp. 01T444 | reverse complement strand
CAGCAACGATCCGCTGCTGCAGGGGCGCAATTTCTCCTATCTCGATACGCAACTGAAGCGCCTCGGCGGGCCGAACTTCACGCATCTGCCGATCAATGCACCCAAGTGTCCCTTCAACCATTTCCAGCAGGACGGGCACATGGCGATGCGCAATCCCGTCGGCCGGACAAATTACGAGCCGAATTCCTCGGGCCAAGGCCCGCGGGAATCCCCCGCCAGGGGTTTCCGCACCTTCGAAGCCGAGGAAGCGGGCCAGAAGGTGCGCCTGCGTCCCGAAAGCTTTGCCGACCATTACAGCCAGGCGCGCCAGTTCTTTATCAGCCAGACGCCGCCCGAGCAGCGCCACATCGCCGCCGCCCTCACCTTTGAACTCAGCAAGGTCGAAAACCCCGTCATCCGTGAGCGGATGGTCGCCCATCTGCTCAATATCGACGAAACGCTGGCGGCGAAGGTGGCAGCTGCACTCGGGATTGCCGACATGCCAAAGCCCGCTGACGCGGCCATGCCAACCCGTCAGGATCTGGAGCCTTCGGCCGCCCTCAGCATCATCGAGCGCGGACCCAAACGGTTCGAGGGCCGCAAACTCGGATTGCTCGTGACGGATGGATCGGATGCCGCTCTCGTTGGTGCTATCACCGGCGCAATCGCCGGCGAAAAGGGCGTGGTCGAAATCATTGCCCCCAAGATCGGTGGCGTCACCCTGTCGGACGGTTCGTTCCTTGAAGCCCAGCAGATGATCGATGGCGGACCATCCGTTCTCTATGACGCGGTCGCCATTCTCGCCGCGGAAGCAGTAATGCCCGACCTGCTGAAGGAATCCGCCGCGCGCGATTTCGTTGCCGATGCCTTCGCCCATTGCAAGTTCATCGGCTACGCAACACCTGTCCTGGCCCTCATGAAGAAGGCAGGCATCGAGGATCTCGACGAAGGCACAGTGGAACTCGGCTCGGCCAAGGACATCAAGGCATTTGTCGCTGAACTTGGAAAATTACGGGTCTGGGCGCGAGAACCTTCCGTCAAGATCCACTAACGCATGCGTGCCGCGGCCCCCTGCCCGCGGCACCGTCTCTCCTGCTTTCAGCCCTCTCAACCGAAAGCCTTATCCGAAAGGCCGACGGCGTGTATTTACGCCGATATTACTGTTGCGTACTTTCGTGTTGCACGCAAAGCGCCTAAACTTCAGCCCACACTAAAATGCCATGCGGGGGGAAGTCAGGCATGAGAGACCGATTAAACAGGACAACGCAACATCCGGGCCACCTGCCCGCGGCCGTTGCGGCAGCATTTCTGGCCGCGCAGTCAGCGTCAGCAGCCGATGAGGCCGCGACGCAACCCTACCACGCCGCGCTGACCGACCATGTGCCCGGCTTCATTACCGCGCCGGGGCAGACCGACTACCTCTTCGTCATCGTCATCGTGCTGATCCTGGTGATGGTTCTCGTCATCGGCAATCTCTACTTCCAGCTCCATGCCGTGCCCGAGCGCATCGCGCATCAGACGAATAAAGTGCAGATGGAAATCGTCGCGGTTCTGGCGCTGATCTCGCTCTTTACCCACAACCACATCTACTGGATCCTCGGCCTGCTGCTCGCCTTCATCCGCATTCCCGACTTTTCGACCCCGCTCTATTCGATGGCCCGGTCACTGCTCAGGCTCTCCGGCCGCGATCCCGCAAAGGTCGACGATGACGTGCCGGTCGCCAGTGTGCCGGCCTCCGGTGTTCCGGGCACCACTGTCCCAGTCGCCAATGTGCCAACCGGCGCAGTCACCGCTGCCCCAGTCACCATAGCTCCGGTCACCACAGCCCCACCCGCAAGCGCCCCGATTGCCCCCATGCCTGCCGCCGCCCATCCGCAGCCGCCCGGCCAGACGAGCGCACAGCCCGCCCAGGGGGCGACAAAGACCGGCCCGCGCGAAGGGAGTATCTGACCATGCTCGAACTGACCCTTTGCTCGATGCTGACCATCCTCCCCGATTATCTCTACCGGCGCTATGTCCAAGGCAAGCGCATCGGCCGCGAGATCACCCTTTACAGCATGTGGTACGAGCTGCGCTGGGGCATATCAGCCTGCCTGCTGCTCACCATCTCGCTGATTACCATGATCTTCTATTTCCACCCCTCGACGCAGAGCGTCACCGCCGTCTTCCGCACCGTCACCATATTGCCGGAATCCATGGGCCGGGTCGACGAGGTCTATGTCGGCGTCAACCAGAAGGTCGCGGCCGGCGCGCCACTCTTCCGCCTCGACGATTCCACCCAGAAGGCAGCCGTCGACGTGGCGCACAAGCAGATCGCCGAAGTCGAGGCCGAAACCAAGGTGGCCGAGAGCGAGCTTGCCAGCGCCGACGGCATGATCCGGCAGGCCGAAGGCGCCCTGCAGGTCTCGATCGACGAACTGCAAATGAAGACCCAGCTTTTGAAGAACGATGCGGTTGCCCGCCGCGAGGTGGACCGGCTCACCAATACCGTGGAAAGCCAGCGCGGCATGGTCAGCGCCGCCTATGCCAACAAGGAGACGCTGCAAACCAAGCTCAACATTCTTCTGCCGGCGCAGAAGGCAAGTGCGCAGGCAGCACTCGCGCAGGCGCAGGTGGAGCTCGACAAGACATTCGTCAAGGCTGGCGTCGCCGGCACCGTCCAGCAGTTCACGCTGCGCAAGGGCGATGTGCTGAACACCATGTTACGCCCGGCCGGCATCCTCGTACCTGAAGAAGCCGGCCGCGGCACGCTGATTGCCGGCTTCGGCCAGATCGAGGCGCAGGTGATGAGGCCAGGCATGGTGGCAGAAGCCACCTGTGTCGGCAAACCCTTCACCATCATCCCGCTCGTCGTCACCGAGGTGCAGGATGTGATCGCCGCCGGCCAGCTGCGCCCCACCGACCAACTCGTCGATGTTGCGCAACTGGCAAAGCCCGGCACCCTGACCGTCTTCCTGCAGCCCCTGTTCGCCGGCGGCCTGGATGACCTGCCGCCCGGCAGCAGCTGCATCGCCAACGCCTATACCAACAACCACGCTGCGCTGGCCGACCCCAATATCGGCACGTTTAAATGGATAGGCCTGCATGTCATCGATACGGTCGGCGTGGTCCACGCCATGATCCTGCGCATACAGGCCCTGCTGCTGCCGGTGCAGACGCTGGTGCTGACGGGGCATTGAGGCGAGGCGGTAGCCTTGCTCCGCCAACGCCTCTTTCGACATACTCGGCCTGTCCCCGATACCTGCCGTTGGCAATATAAGCAAAGGCCGGACGCCTCCGGCCTTGCTGACTGCTACCCGTCCAGCCACTTATGGGGCACCCCCCTCACGAGAGACACCCGTGCGCTCCGCAGACGATGCCTTCACCCGTGCCCTTGCCCTTATCCCCGAGGGCTGCAGCAAAGGCAGCTTCGAAGCCGGCCGCTGGGGCGCGACCGTCAAGCGCTCGCCGGATGGCAAGCGCATCTGGCTCTATGCCGAGGATCTCGCCGGCGGCGATATCGTCAGCTTCAACCTCTATCTCCTGGAGGCAAGCAGCAGCACGCTGAAGCCCTGCGAAATGTCGTCCGAGAAGGTCATCGCCTTCGTGCTCGGCTACCAGCCCGACAAGCAGGATCAACCCAAGCTGCCGGCAAAACGCTCGGCAAGCCGCTGACGCTGAAAGCCCTCGATGACGAAATCGATGAACACCCGCGTCTTGAGCGCCAGCAGCCTCCTGTTGGCGTAATAGATCGAGATCGGCCCGATATCGACATACCAGGAGGGAACGAGCCGGATCAGTTCGCCGCTGTCGAGATGGGCAAGCGCATCGGGCTTGGAAAGCAGCGTCACGCCGAGCCCGAGAAGGGCCGCAGCGCGCATGGCGGCGGGGTCGTTCACGACGATCCTTGGCGTGAGATCGACAGGCTGCTCCTCTCCCGCAGCGTTACGCATCTGCCGTTGCGGAATGCGCCCGGTATTGATCGATTTCATGACGATTCCATCGAGCCCCGCAAGCCCGGCCGGATCGACCGGCGGCACGCGGCCCTTCATATAGGCGGGTGACGCCACCGCGACGAGATGGGCCGGCGCAAGCGGCCGCGCCACCACGCCCGAGGCAAGCTCGAAGCCGCCTCCAACAGCCGCATCGTAACCCTCCCCGATCAGATCCACCTGCCGGTTCTCGAACATCCATTCCGGCCGCACCAGCGGATAGCGTTTCATGAAATCAGGCAGCATCGGCAGGATATAGCCCGTGCCTAAACCCGGCGGCAGGCTGACCTTCAGCACGCCTGCCGGCTCCGCCTGCTCGTTGGAGATTTCGGCAATCGCCCCCTGCAGCCCCTCGAGATGGTCGCGCATGGCGATGAGAAAGCGCTCGCCCGCCTCCGTCAACGTCAGGCTGCGTGTGCTGCGATGAAAGAGCCGGAGCTTCAGATTGGCTTCGAGTGCCGCCACATTGCGGCTGACCGCCGCCGGTGTCAGCCCGAGGCGCCGCGCCGCCGCCGAAAAGCCGCCAAGCTCGGCGCTGCGCACGAAGGATTCCAGGTTCGCCAGGCTTTCCATCGTCGATCACCTTCAACAAAGACTTGAAAGTGATACCACCCACTACCGTCTAATCAAAGGGGAATGACATCGCGATATTGGCTCCATCGAAACCAACACGACATCCAGAAAGGAAACTTGCCATGTCCATCGGTATCATCGGCGCCGGCAATATCGGCTCCGCCTTCGCCCGCGCTCTCGCCCGCAACGGCATCTCCGCCACCATCGCCAATAGCCGCGGTCCTGAAACCCTCGGCGAACTCACCGCCGAACTCGCCCCTCACATCACCGCCGGCACTATCGAAGAGGCGGCAAAGGCCGATATCGTCCTCATCGCCGTGCCTTGGTCGAAGCTGCCGGCCGCACTATCCGGCCTGCCGGATTGGGCCGGCCGTATCGTCATCGATGCCAACAACCCGATCGAGGCACCCCTCTTCAAGCCGGCAGAACTCGGCGGCCGTCTGTCGAGTGAAATCGTCGCCGGCCTCGTGCCCGGCGCCCGACTCGTAAAAGCCTTCAACCACCTGCTGGCCAACCTCGTCTCCGCCGATCCCAAAGCCGAAGGCGGCAACCGCGTGCTCTTCTATTCCGGAGACGATGCGCAGGCGAAGGCCGAAGTCGGAGCCCTGATCACCCGCCTCGGCTTTGCCGGCATCGACCTCGGCACGCTCAAGGTTGGCGGCAGCCTGACGCAATTCCCCGGTGGCCCGCTACCGGCAGTCAACTTCGTCAAGTTCGGCTGAAGGAGAAGCGCCATGTCACCTCTGGAAACCGCAAAAACCTTCTTCGCTCACTGGAGCGCCAACCGCATCGATGAAGCGCTCGCCATGCTCTCGGATGACGTGCTCTACGACAACGTCCCCCTGCCCGATATCACCGGCCGCGAAAGCGTCCGCAAATTCCAAGCCGATTTCGGCGTTGGCACAACCTTCAAGGTGGACTGGCAGGTCACGGAAATCGCCATCTCCGGCAATGTCGTGCTGAACGAGCGCATCGATATCTTCACCCATGAAAGCGGCGGCCGGATCACCCTTCCTGTCATGGGCACGATCACGGTGGAGAACGGCAAGATCACGCTCTGGCGCGACTATTTCGATCTCGGTAGTTTCGAGCGGCAGCTGGCTGCGATAAAGCGGTAGCAACTCAAACCCCGGGCATATCAGTGGCCGGGGCGCCGTTCACTGCTGCTGAAACGCCAGCCGCACGCCAAGCGCCATATAGATCGAGCCGATGACCTTGCCCTGCCAGCGGCCGATCGTCCGGTTCCTGTTCAGCCAGCCGCGCACCGAGCCGGCGCCGATCGCGAGCGCCGAGGTCACGCCGATGCTGAACGCCACGAAGATGATGCCGAGCAGCGCGAATTGCCCGATCACCGAACCGCTTTCGGGATGGATGAACTGCGGCAGGAAGGCGAGGAAGAACAGTGCCGTCTTCGGGTTCAGGATTTCCGTGAATATCCCCTGCCGGAAGGCCTTGCCGGGGCTGATCTCGGGTGCCGCCGTCATATCGAGATTGCCGGACTTTTCGATGAAGGCGCGATATCCGAGATAGATGAGATAGGCCACGCCGATATATTTGACCACCTCGAAGGCGAGCGCCGAAGTCGCAAGCAGGGCCGAAAGACCGAAGGTCGCCATGGTGGAATGGATGAGATCGCCGGCAGCAATGCCAAGCCCCGTTGCGATGCCGGCCCGCCGGCCGCCGCTCACCGATCGGGCGAGAACCAGCAGTGTCGCCGGCCCGGGAATCACCATCAGCCCGAGCACGACAAGAACATAAGTCGTCAAAACAGCGATACTCATCTTCGATTTCCGTTGCTTGAAATACCCGCGTTCAAATTAACGGCTTCGGCCGCCGGTGCAATATTCGAAAAGTTTACGCCGCGACAGCTGCCGCGATCCCTATCCCGCGAAAAACGCCTTGCGCCGCGCAGCGAATAAGCGCAGGATTCCAATTGCTGGCAGCCACTTCAAGGGCGCTGCCGGTTCGGGCGTTAGCCCTGGCCCCAACGAAAGGAGGACACGATGTCTTCCGATTTTTATCCGTCAAGTCTGTCGCGCAATCTCATCCGAACCGGCGCATTTGCCTACCGCGAGAATGTAGCGCTCGGCATTCTCAATCGTGCCGAAGATGCCGCCGGCGAACAGCAGAGCGATCGTTTCGAATCCGCCAGCAGTTTCGTGGCTTTTCCCGATTTCAGCCGTGGGCCGCAGGCCGGCCGGGGAACAAATGCGCTGCGCATTCATTCATCTCGGTATTCCCCAAGGCAACCCCAGGGGCAATCGCGTCTTTCCACATCGGCAGCCTCTCAGGACGAGCGTCCCGGCATCGGGCCCCTGCCCCTTTGATGCTGCAGCGACCGCGCCGCCAGCCGGCGGCAGGTCGCAATACCTGATCTGTCCCGCATCCCACACAAGGAGGAAACCATGGCGAAAGGCCAAGTCCGCAGCAACCGCGAAGTCCGAAAACCGAAGAAAGACCGCTCTGCCACCGCTGCACCTGCCGCCGCACCCGGCACGCAGGTCAAGATGGCAAGCAGCACCACGGGCAGCGACAAGAAGAAATAACGCCCGCTCCGGCGCGACGGCCGCTCGGCTGTCCCGCCCATCGTCAAGGATAGCAATATGACCACAGACAAACGTGCAGCGGAAAATCTCTTCCGTCCGCCGCAACCCGAAAAAGCCTCCGACGCCGGAAAGCTCCAGGATGTACGCAAGCGACTGCAGCAGAGACAGCGCGAACAACGGCAGGATGAACGCCGCCAACGCGCGATAACGCGGTCGACCCTCCCCGCTGTTTCATCCTGAAACCGTCGACCCAGGAAGACTCTGATACCCGGATGGCTCGCCATATCAGGAACGAGCAAGGACCATGAAGTGGCAGAATTCGACTATATGATCGAAGCCGGGCTTTACACCGGCAAGACATTGCGCAGCTCCCGAGGCCCCCGCTATAAGCGCTTCGAAACAGCCGCGGAAGCGGTGCGTTTTGCCATGGAAGACCTGCCCGGCCCGCAATTGCGCGGCTGTGTGCTGGAAGTGAATGAAGCCCGCTTCGACGAAAAGCAGATCCGCATGCTTTACGATGCGCCCGCCTATCCGCTTTCGCGCAGAGAGAAGTGACGGGCACCCGCGGATATTTTCACCGCGGTCATGTTTCCCCATGGTCAGTGCCGCGTCATGAAAATAGGGAGGCAGGATGACGATTTTCTCCGTCCGCCACATCACATCCTACCATTACAAAAGGCCGGTGCATTTCGGACAGCACCGGTTGATGTTCCGCCCCCGCGACAGCTTCGACCAGACGCTTCTGAGCTGCAGCCTCGATGTCTCTCCGGGGCCGGCATCCGTGCGCTGGATCCACGATGTCTTCGGCAATTGCATCGCACTCGTTGATATCACAGCCGCCTCCGCCGAACTGCGCTTCGAGACCGTCATCCGTCTCGAGCATACGGCGCAGGTTCCGCTCGATCTGGAGATCGACCGCAAGGCGCTGAGCTTTCCCTTCGCCTATGACGAGGACGAGGCGATCGATCTTGAGCGCACCATCGTCAGGCACTATCCCGATCCCGATGACGAAGTCGGCAGATGGGCGCGGCAATTCGTGCCTTTGAGCCATCAGGCGCGCACCGGCCATATCCTGATGACGCTCTGCTACGCGATCCATGAGAGCTTCACCTATGTCAGGCGCTTCGAGCACGGCACGCAGGCGCCGCGCGACACGCTTCGGCTGCGCAGCGGCACCTGCCGCGATTTTGCGCTGCTGATGATGGAGGCGACCCGCTCCCTCGGTTTCGCCGCCCGCTTCGTCACCGGCTATGTCTATGTCGCCGATCGCGATGGCTCCATCACACTTGGCGGCGGCTCGACGCATGCCTGGTGCCAGGTCTATCTGCCGGGTGCGGGCTGGGTAGAGTTCGATCCCACAAACGGCATCGTCGGAAACCGCGACCTGATCCGCGTCGGCGTGGCCCGCGACCCGCGCCAGGCCGTGCCGCTGTCGGGCAGCTATGACGGCGGATCGCGCGATTTCGACAGCATGAAGGTGCAGGTCAACGTCACCACGGAACAGGAATTCGATACCGCAAAGGCCAGGTGACGGAACGCCTGGCCCGCTGATGCATTCGCCTGCAGGACAAACCCTGTTTCAAAGGACCACGACTCATGAAGATACGTGCAGGCTTCCACATCGGCTATGAATGCGAGCATGAAACGCCCATGCTGCTGGTCCTCAACATCCACCCGTCCCGCCGGGTGGATCTCCTGACAGAACAGGTGCTGAGCTTCGACCGGCCGATCGAAGCCTGGGGCTACACCGATACGTTCGGTAACGCCTGCACCCGTATCGTAGCACCTCCAGGCCTGACGACCATTTCCACCGAATTCGAAATCTATGACAGCGGCCTGCCGGATCCCGTTCCCGAAGGTGCTCTCCAGCACAACATCAACGATCTGCCCGACGATGTGCTCGTCTACCTGCTCGGCAGCCGCTATTGCGATACCGACCGTCTCGCCGATTTCGCCTGGAAGACCTTTTTCAAAACACCGCTCGGCTGGCCGCGCGTCCAGGCGATCCTCGATTTCACCCACAAGCGCATCGCCTTCGACTATCAGAAGGCCGACCCGCTGCGCACCGCCTTCGGCGGCTTTACCGACCGCACAGGTKTGTGCCGCGACTTCGCCCATCTCGCCGTCACGCTCTGCCGCTGCATGAACATCCCGGCGCGCTACTGCACCGGCTATCTCGGCGATATCGGCGTCCCCAAAGACCCGAACCCGATGGATTTCAGCGCCTGGTTCGAGGTCTATCTCAGCGGCCGCTGGTACACGGTCGACGCCCGCCATAATGCGCCGCGCATCGGCCGTATCCTGATGGCCACCGGCCGTGACGCCACCGACGTCGCCATGTCGACGGCCTTCGGCCCCGCGATCCTCAAGCGCTTCGAGGTGATTACGGATGAGATGCCGGTTTGAGGTGGCTTGCTCCCCTCACTCCTCAAAAGGCGCCTGCGCAATGAGATCGACCGACGATGTCGCCACCGCATAGCCGGGCACGAGACGTTCGCCGAAATCCCGCACGAAATTGTCATAACTCGTTTCGGGCCGCGTCCTGGCGATATGGCAGAAACAGCCGGTCATCTTCTTCTTCATGCCGAGCCGGGGAAATTCCGCGACGATCGCCTTCATCTCGGCCGCCGGAATGAGGCTGTACTGGAAGCCGACGACATCGAGGCAAATGCCGGTCGTACAAAGCGCAATCTCGGCCTCCTTGTAGAGACCGATCGACGGTGTCGAGTTCAGCGCGACGGCATCCCAGATCATCTGGGCGCGGCGCCGGTCGAGCCCGGCATCCACGGCAAAACCGCGCGCCAGATCCGCCGCCTCCACCTCGAACCGGCGCGGCCCTGCAAATCGCTCGTTGAGGGTGATGTCATGCAGCAGCGTGCCGAGTGCCACGACTTCGCCATCGTGCTCGATCCCCCGCAACTGCCCGATCCGGACCGCAAACAGCCAGGATCGCATGACGTGATTGAAGAGATAGGGTTCGCAGTCCGTGCGCGCATAGTCCATCGCCCGATCGATGATGGCAGTACTCGGAACCGAGACGCCCGCAAGCATCCGTGTCTCTGTCCTGTTCATGATGCCAAAGCCTTCTTCTGATGCTGGAAGCAATCAGAGCAATAGGCCCGAGCGCGCCGCCCCGCTATCCAACGAAGGTTTGCCCATCGAAGGTTCGCCCGGGGCAAGCGGCACGGCTCAGACCGCTGCCACTTCGTCTGGCTTTAAAACGCTTTCGGAAGACCCGCTTGCTTAAGCGTCTCATTGGCAGTGTGGCGGGACTTGACACCATGATCGACCGTGAAATGGCGATTTGAAATCGGACTGAACCAGATTTCATGGTCGCCTTTTCCCGGCCGACATATGTGCAGCTGGCTTTCGACAGTAACTCTTTGAGTTCCTTGAGATAGCCAGCCATGCGGTCAGTAGCTGGGATTGGGGATGCGAACGAGCTGCTCGGCCATGATATGAACAGGGATTTCCGGCAGATCGGACGTAAACCCGTTCAGCTCGAAAAGATCCGTTATGGCAGCGATCACCTTGGGCTCAAGAGCTTCCAGACTATTGGCCTCAACGGCCAGCCCGTCGATGTCGTTACTGCTGGCGATCCAGACGGCCGCCTCTTCATCCCACTCCGCGCGCACAACGATCGATACGTGCTTCATACGATGAGTTCTCCAAATCGGACATGATTGTCCAACACCTTCGCGCGCCGTCAATGTGGCCCGCTAGGTGTCATAGTGTACATATGTAGCGGAAAGAAAGTGAATTTTTAGTGGAGCGACTCTTGCGGTCAGGTTTTGTAGCCCCTCTTCTTCGCTCAAAACACGTGAATGCACCCCCCTCACGCCACCACCTCATCCGGCAGCGTGAAGATGAACCTCGTCCCGCGCGGCTCGTTCTTTTCCGCCCACAGCTGTCCGCCATGCGCCTCGACGATCGAGCGGCAGATGGCGAGCCCCATGCCCATGCCCTGCTCTTTCGTCGAAAAGAACGGCTCGAATATCTTGTCGGGAAATTCGATACCCGCGCCCCGGTCGCTGACTTCGACGCGCATCATGCCGTCCGCCCTGTGCACGCTCACTTCAAGCACCCTGTCATCGGCAACATCGGCCATCGCATCCATGCCGTTGCGCATGAGGTTGATGACAACCTGCTGGATCTGCACCCGGTCGAACGCAATGCCGAGCACAACATCCTCGCCGTCGATATCGACGCGGACGCCGCGCCTGATGGCCTCTTCGGCGAGCAGATCGCCCGCCTCGGTGATGACACGGCCGAGTGTGACGCAATCCCTCTTGTCCTCGGCGCGTTTGAACAGGGCGCGCACGCGCGTGACGACATCGCTTGCCGAATGCGCGCTGATGATGATGCGCTCCAGCGTTTTCTGCGCCCGCTCGATATTCGGCGGGTCCGCCATCAGCCAGCGCCGGCAGGCGTCTGAAGAACTCATCACCGCCGAGAGCGGCTGATTGACCTCATGCGCGATCGAGGCCGAGAGCTCCGCGAGGCTGGCCGCTTGGCTCGCCCGCGCCAGGCTCTCCTGCGCCGAGAGCAGCTTCTCCTGCGCCCGCACCTCGCCGTCGATATCGAGGCAGACGACGTTCCACTGCACGATCGCGCCTTCGGCATCGCGCATCGGTGCTGCGCGCGTTTCCACCCAGCGATATTCGCCATCGAAACGTCTGAGGCGATGCCTGCGGGCATAGGGTTCGCCCGTTGCCAGCGAATGGGCATATCTCTCCTTCACGCCGGCCAGATCATCGGGATGGATGCCGGCATCCAGCGTGCCGGCAAGCCGGGATTTGCCAGTCCCGTCCAGCTGTTCGAGATCGTAGCCGAGAAATTCGCGCAGCCGCTGGCTGCGGAAGACCGGCTCTCCATCAGGGTCGGCGCAATCGATCATTGCCGGCAGGGTTTCCACCAGCTGCCGCAGGAAGCGCTCGCTCTCGCGCAAGGCTTCCTGGGTGGTGACGAGGTCGTGGATGTCGGAGCTGACGCCGTACCATCGCAGGATGACCCCGGCCTCGTCCCTCAGCGGTTCCGCCCGCGTCTCGGTCCAGCGATAGCCGCCATCGGCGCGGGCCTGACGGTATCGCACGAAATAGGATTCCCCGGTGGTGAAGGAATGCAGTATCGCCCGGCGCGCCGCCTCCCGGTCATCTGCATGGATGACGCTGAGCGAGGGCAGTCCGTCAGGCCCGATCATCTCTTCCAGGGTGGCACCCGTCACCTCGGTGAAAGGCTTGTTGACATAGATCGGCCGTCCCTCCGCCGTCGCGCTCCAGATCAGAGCCGGCACGGTATCGATGAGCTGTTGCAGCTGTCGCTCGCGTTCGCGAAGTGCTGCCTCCGTGCGCTTGTAGGCGTCGATATCGACAGTCACGCCATACCATCCGGTGATGCGCCCCTGTCCGTCGCGTGTCGGCCGCGCGGCCGCCCGGTGCCAGACATAGGCGCCATTGGCGCGCAGAACCCGGTATTCGAAATTCCAGTGCTCGCCGGTCCGCAGCGCATGGCGCAGCGTCTCGCCTGCCTCTTCGCTGTCCTCGGGATGCACGCCGCGCTGCCAGCCCTGCCCTCCGCCCTCGATGAAGGGCTTGTCGCCGAGAAGCAGGTTCAGGTCTTCGAGCACCATGGCGATCGAAGTCTGCGCCGTCGGCGTCGCATAGGTGAACTGCCCTGACGCATCCATCGCCCAGGCGCCGCCATAGAGGTTCTCGATGGCAAGTGCGGCGCGTACCGCTTCGCCGGTCTCGCCAAGAGAGCTCGCCGTCGTCCAGCGCTCGTCCTGCCGCGCGACCGCTGGATCGACATCGACGCTGGTGCCGTATTTCGGCTCCACTCGAAACTCCACCCACCGGTAGCTTCCGTCGGGCTGAAGCTTCCGGTAGCTGCTGACCTGGGGAATGCCATGGAAGAAAGCCCGCGCACGCGCCTGCTCCACCGTCGCCCTGTCATGCGGATGAACCTCTGCCATCGGCGGCAGCCCGTCCGATGCCGCCATACCGGCCGGAGAACCACCGAGATCATCAGCCGCCATCCCGCCGGCAAGGGGCGCACTTTCGGCATCGATGACGGTGCCGTACCATCCGGTGATGACGCCATTGCCGTCGCGCAGCGGCTGCCCCGTGCTCCGTGTCCAGCCGTAGCCGCCAGTCCGGCGCAGCATGCGGCTATCCACGCTGTAATGCTCGCCCGTCTGCAGGCAGCGCCGCCACAGGGCCGCGGCAACCTCATAATCGTCAGGGTGGATCGCCCGCTTCCAGCCGAATTCCTTGTCGTCGTCAGGTGCATTGAAGTCTTCAAGGCCGAGACCGAGAGAGGCAAGCACACTGGGGGTCACGTAGAGGAAAGCGCCCGAGGCATCAGTGGCCCAGGCAACGCCGGTGAGCCGCTCGACCGATTTGGCCGCCCGCACGGCATCGGCATCGGCCCTTTCAGGCGCGTTGACCGAAACGAGCGGGCCGAGAGACAGCGAAAGCGCAAAGAAAGCCGCCCATGACAAAGCAGGTTCGCGCATTCCGGCATCGAGCAGCGCCGCCAGCAGCGCGCCAAGCATGGCCACCGCCAGGACGGCATAGGTGAGCCTCGCAGCAACGCCGCGCGCACAAAGAAAAGCAGCGGCAACGGGACCGAGCAGGCCGAAAGGCGTCATGCTCAGCCAGGACACGGCTATGCCGACGAGGCAGGCGACGACGGCAAGTGCCAGGTGAGGGCGGTATAGATCCGGCATCAGCATGCGCGCATCCCGCCATCGGGCGCGGGTTGAAAACGATTGGCGACGTGGCCGCTATCGGCCATTGGCGTCCGGCCGCATGAAAGCATGGTTCGACCTGATCCCATCATGTCAGAAGATTGCAACATTCCGTCTGTGTCGAGGATAATCTCGCCGAGGACAATTGGAAGGGCGCCGGCGGTCGCAGTCGGTCGCCTGTCCGTTCAGGCCCGCTTCAGCGCCGCGAGATCGCCGCTCTCCAGCGCCGGCAGATTAGCTTCGATCTTGTCGATCGGCCAGTCCCACCAGGCAAGGTCGAGGATCTCGCTGATGACCTCGACAGGATAGCGCATGCGGATGATATGTGCCGGATTGCCGCCGACCACAGCATAGGGCGGCACATCGCGGGTGACGACCGAGGCGGCGGCGACAATCGCGCCCGCGCCGATCGTGACACCCGGCATGATGACGGCGTCATGGCCGATCCAGACATCGTGCTCGACCACCGTATCCTTCACCGGCAGATCCTTGTAGCCGAAGGTCTCCGGCTTGAAGATGCGGAACGGATAGGTGGTGATGCCGCCCATCGGGTGATTGGCCGAACTGGTGATGAAATAGCTGCCGCGGGCAATCTGCACGAACTTGCCGATCACCAGCCGCTCCCGGCAACTCCGCCCCAGATAGGGCGCGAGGATTTCGGCCGTCTCCTCCAGCTTTCCGTAATGCGTGAAGTAGCTGTAATCGCCGATCTCCATGCGCGGATGATCGATGACATTCTTCAGGTACATCGTCGTCTTCGAAACCCTGCCATCGGGGTGGGTGACGGGAAAGGCTGAATTCGCATCGAGAAGCGGCATGAGAAGACCTTTGCGCAGGGTTTGGCGGCAGCAAGCACGGCCGCCGGGCGGAATCCGGAAGCAGCAACCCCTATAGCCGATCCGCCCGCAGGATCCAAAATCTCTCGAACGACCTGTCGAATTCCGCTCCGCCCATTCGTCTGTAGAATGAAGCCAGGCCAGCCGGCCAGCCTGACATCACAGGAGAAGCAGATGCCCCAATATCTCGTCGCCATCCACCTCCCCGACGATTACGCCCCCTGCAAGGAAGACGATGCAACGATGCGCGATATCGACGTGTTGAACGAAGAGATGGTGGCCGCCGGCGTCAGGCTCTTTGTCGGCGG
This sequence comes from Rhizobium sp. 01T444, assembly GCF_056398305.1. NCBI lineage: Bacteria > Pseudomonadati > Pseudomonadota > Alphaproteobacteria > Hyphomicrobiales > Rhizobiaceae > Rhizobium > Rhizobium sp. 01T444. Next base: position 11,552 of record NZ_JBFTPD010000053.1, on the reverse strand, counting down.
CCTCAACCCGGTCAGCAAGGCAATGTCGGTGCGCGCGCAGCCAGACGGCAAGCTGCTCGTCACCGACGGACCATACCTCGAAACCAAGGAACATATCGGCGGCTTCTGGGTGCTGGAAGCAGCCGATATGGACGAGGCGCTCGCCTGGGGCCGCAAGGCCGCCATCGCCTGCCGCGCGCCGGTCGAGGTGCGCGGCTTCAACTGATGCCGGCTTATCGGGACGACCCGAGGCGCACGAGACCATCGATCGCCGCGGCAAGCTTCCCGAGATCCGCCGAGTAGAACCCGGCGGCGTTGACACAGTTCGTCTCGAGGAGCTTCAGCCCTTCTTCGGTGCGGCAGATATCGATGACATAGGCTCGCGAATAGCCGGGATTGATGTCGACCATGCGCTGAGCGAAATCAAGCACGTCATCATCGATCTCGTGGCGGTGGATGACACGCGAGCCATCCTTGTAGAGCGAATAGGTGACGACCCGCCCGTTCACGGCCCAGATACGCCATTCGCGCAGGATGCGAACGGGTTTTGTGAGCATCAGCAGCGTGTCGTGACGAAGCGATCCATCAGGGATCTCATCTTCGTCAAGCACGAGCACCCTTTCCGCCACACGGATGATCTCGCCTGTCGATTTCACATTGCCGGGCTCCTCCTTGCTGTCATCAACCGGGCGCAGGAACCATTCCCTCCCGTCATCAGCCAGACGCTCGGGCACATCGCGGAGGGGCATGAACAGCGCATCGGCTCCGTTGAGAAGGTAAGGATGCCATGCCTGTTCCTGAACGAAGGGGCGCAGCTTGAAAACGCCCGGCCAGTAACCTTTCGCCTCGGCATACCGCCACAGCGAGTAGGCGCCGAACATGACCACATTTTCAGGATCGGCAACGGCCGGCTCGGGGATCAATTCCCCAACGAAAGGAACGACCTTGTGCCATGTATAGGGGATGTCGAGCCGGCCGAGCGCCTGGGCCAGATTTCTGGTATCGTCGAACTCCTGAAGAAGCCACTGCATCCTGTTGCCACCCTTTGTCACCGGAAGCTTTTTTGACGGAGCAGCCGCGGCATCGCAACAGGGTCATCGCTACGGATCGGCATTATTCGCATTGCGCGCACCGGCCCCACCCTTCATCGCCCTCTCACATGCGAGTGGTAGCCCCATCAAATGGCGGCCGCCTTATGGACAGAGCGCCGCCAGCGCCTATCTGCCGCATCTGTGGTCCAACAGGAGGGAAAGCCATGTCAGAACTCGTGGTGCTTGGTTTCGATACCGCCGACAAGGCGGATGCCGTGCTCAATCGGCTCGTCCAGCTTGAGAAGGAATATCTCGTCGATCTCGAAGATGCCGTTATCGCCGTGCGCGACCCCGCCGGCAAGGTGCGCCTCAAGCAGAGCGTCAATCTCACGGCCGCCGGTGCTGCAAGCGGCGGCCTCTCCGGCGCGCTCTGGGGCTCGCTCGTCGGCCTGCTCTTCCTCAATCCCCTCGCCGGCATGGTCCTCGGCGGCGCCTTCGGCGCAGGCTCCGGCGCGCTCGCGGGATCGATGACCGATTACGGCATCGACGACGACCTCATCAAGAAACTCGCCGACACCATCCCCGTCAACAGCTCTGCCCTCTTCCTGCTGCTCCGCAAGGTGCAGCCCGAAAAGGTGCTGGCCGAATTCAAGGGCGAACATGCCACCATCCTGCGCTCCTCGCTCTCGCCGGAGCAAGAAGAGCAATTGCGCAAGGCGTTGGCTTCGGAGCCAGCGGTCGCGACGCCTGCGGCCTGAACTGTCATCACAAAACGAAAGTGCCGGGCGCAAACCTCACGCCCGGCAGCACAATCGCCAATCGCAGCTATGCTGACCGCGTTACGACAAGCGCCGTTACGCAGGTGACCGCGAGGGGCACACAGCCACCGTCGGAATCAATCCCAGCAGTCACCGGAAAACCGACCGCCACAACAACAGCGCCGGCAATTGATGGCGCGTGGGGCACGACCAGTCAGGTTGAGTTTCACAACCAAGGCACTCAAAATCTAAAACTAGCAGCGAAAATCAACCGCGGTTAGGGTGTACTGTCGGGAGCAAAATAGAGATGCCACGCAAGGTTCCGGAGTATCTGGTAGACGAAGCTGCTTTTGTTGCCACGCATGACGGCATGATTATCCAAGATCACGACTTGAGCACTCATGTCGCCCTTATCAACGCATCGCACGAGATTAGAACGGACGCATCAATGGCTGGGTCGGGTGGTGAACGCCTATCTCGCAAGCTCGCGGCGCTGGCGGCCAAACTCCGCTGAGGCCGGCGGGCTGTCGAATGGTACTGCACAAAAACCGAGAATACTCACTGAGGATGAGGCAATGGACGAAGATCATACGAAACGCATGATCCTTGAATTCCTGAGGAGGCACACCTTGGCGGTCATTGCGACATGCCACCGCAACGGAACGCCGGAGGCTGCTACGATCGACCTCTCGGTGCGCGACAATCTTGAGATCGTGTTCAGCACTTTCAAGGACACGCGAAAGTTCGACAATCTCGCGGAGCGTCCCGGCGTCGCGTTCGTAGTCGGATGGAACGACAATATCACGGTTCAATACGAGGGTGAGGCAACAAGGGTTCCTGCCGCGGATATCGAACGATACCAGGAAGCTTATCTCAACAGCCTTCCGGCCGACAGGGAGTTCATCGAGAGAGGGGCCGTGTTATTCAAAGCGACGCCGCGGTGGATTCGATATTCCGACTTCAACAAGGAGCCTCCCGAGTTGATCGTGATTCAATTCTGACAGGCGCAACGGCTTCGGGCCGCCGTCCGAGGGCCTTGAGGGCAAGATAACCTAGAGGATCGCGGAGGCTCAGCAAACCCGATCATCAAGACAAATGTGGGCGCTCCCAACGCTCGCGAATCATGGGCTCGGGCGACGTGTTTCGTCGTCGGGATGACCATTCGCGATGACCCCGAACGAATGCGTTGGGCCAGACTGGCGTTCGAAAGGGCCGAGCGCATCGCCACACTTCAGCCCAAGAACCCTGCGCCGCTGTCGCGCGGTGCAGTAGCGCTTGCGCTTCTGGGCAACGCTAAGCGAGCCACTTCGTGGATCGTCCGCGCTCTGACAATCGACCCTGACGGTTTGACGACACAGTACAATGCCGCCGCCGTCACATCTCTCGATTCTAGAGCGCTCGATCATAGCTGGATCAGTAGCCCCTCACCGCCTAACCTTAATCACCTCCCCCAACGGCGCCTCCAACATAAACTCAAACCCCGCCGCCTCATAACTCAGCTCCGCCTTCCCCTGAAACGAAGCCGGCAGCAACCGCCCGATCATCCGCGTCCCAAATCCCTCGCGTTTGGGCGCACTGATCTCCGGCCCGCCGCTTTCCCGCCATTCCAGCGTGAACTGCCCTTCACCAGCGGCATCCTTCTTCACGCCCCACGTCAGCTCCACCAACCCCGTCTCAAGGCTCAGCGCGCCGTATTTCAAACTGTTCGTCGCAAGCTCGTGCAGCGTCAGCGTCAGCATCAGGGCCTGTTGGGGCGCAAGGTCGAGATCGGGGCCGGAGATGCGGATGCGCTCGCTGAAATCGCCGACAGAGATCAGCCCGGCTTGGGCGAGGCTGTGCAGACTCGCATCCGCCCAGGCGGTCTCCGTCAGGATATCGGTCGCGCGCCCGAGCGAGACGAGGCGCGAGCTGTAGGTCTCGGCAGCTTCCGCGAGATTGTCGGCCTGGCGAAAGGTCTGGTTGGCGATCGATTGCACGAGGCTCAGAACATTCTTCAGCCTGTGGCCGAGCTCGTGGTTCAGCATCTGCTGGCGCTGGCGGGCGTGCACCCGCTCGGTCACGTCGGCGGCCATGCCGAACCATTCGGCAATCTCGCCCCTGGCATCGAAGACCGGAATGGCACGCGAGAAGGTCCAGCCCACTTCGCCATCGGCCCGGCGCACGCGGTGTTCCAGCTCGAAGGGCCGCCGCTCGCGGATGGCGTGGGCAATCGCCATGCGGATCTGCGGCAGATCCTCGGGAAAAAGATGATCGTCCATCCAGCGCACCGTCGGCCCCTCGACATCGGAGAGGGAGCCGCGGCCATCGAGCTGGCGCATCTCCTGCCAGTCCGGGCTCATGCGGAAGACGACATCGGAGCTGGCATTGACGAGCGCGCGTGAACGCTCCTCGCTGCGCCGAAGCGCCTCCTCCGCCCGCTTGCGCTTGGTGATATCCTGCATCACGGCAAGCACCCGCGGTGGTTTCTCGCTGATGCGCGAGACGAACATTTCCAGCACCATCTCCTGCGGCTCGGATTCCCGCACGAAGCGGACGGGCTCGCCCGTCGTCAGCACCCGGTCGTAATCGTCGTACCAGTCCTCCACCTCGTCGGGGAAGAATTCGCGGATCGTGCGGCCGCTGAGATCGGCGATGCCGAACATCGCCTGCATCGCCTTGTTCATGGCGATATAGCGATAGTCGCGCAGCCCATCGGCGCCGACAGGCAGCCGCTCGATGATGCAGGCGCCCTCGTCGATGGAATCGAACAGCGCTCGATATTGCACCTCGCTTTCGCGCAGCGCCGCTTCCGCCTGCTTCTTGTCCCTGATATCGCGGAAGATGATGGCGACCTGCCGCTCTTCGACCACGCCGATGCGGAAAGCATGGACCTCGTACCAGCGCCCGCCGAGCGCATCGGCCTGATGCGCAAAACGAACGGGCTCGCCCGTCAGCGCAACCTGGCCGTAAATGTCGAACCAGAATTCCTCGTGATCGGGCGCAAGCTCCCGCATCGTCCGTCCGTCGGCCTGGATCAGCCCCGTCTGCCGCTCGAAGGCAGGGTTGGTGAGCAGGAAACGATAGTCCCGCACGCCGCCCTCGTCATCGAACAGCACCTTTATGGTGCAGAAACCGTCATCGATGGAATCGAAGAGAGCCCGGTAGGGATGTTCACTATCACTCTCCGCCATTCCCGCCCGAACGGAGCCATTTGACTCAATGTCCATCCAACCCGCCTTCAACGCCGCTCCTATCCCCATCAGCCGCCAGAAAATGGCTGAACCCAGATGCATCGATAGCTGATCGCCTGAGGCTGATGACCGGCCATTCTGCACCATAAATTAGCGCTGGGCGGATTATTTCCAAGGGAGGTCATTGAGCGCGGAATGCGTCAGCGGCAGTTCAGAGGAAGCTTGCCTGAAACGACATCGCCGTCAGCGAGACATGCGCCTCCAGCGGTGGGCGCAACTCGAAGGCCTTGGCATCACGCGAGAAATTCCAGAGGCGGAAAAGGCACCATTCGCTGCGCCATTCCTCCGCAGCTGAAAGCTCGTTGCGGCTGATGTGGAAGGGCGTGCGCTCCCAGCCATTCGTCGTCTTCACCTCGATACGGCGCGACCGTCCATCCGGCTCGAAGCTGGCAATGTCGAAGCCGGCACCATCGCCATCTTCTTCTGATATCCAGCGGATCTTGCGGGCGAGATCGTCACGGCCGGCGCTGGTCAGCATCGCACGCTCATGCGCCAGCACCCGCTCCTCGCCGGCTCGGCCGAGACTGCGATTGCGCTCATCGCGGCCGGCGACATCGAACTTGCGGGCGATGAATTGCATTTGCTCCAGCTCTTGCGGCGGAGCCTCGTTGGAAAGCGTCGGCGGCGGCCCGACCCAGAGTGCAGTTTGCTCACGGAGCCCGGATAGCGCCTGTCCGCCGAGAGCCAGCCTCAACCAGCCGTCATTCTGCGAAAACCAGCGCACCACGGCATCCACGAGCGACATCTGAAAATTGAAGGCCGGCTTGTAACCATTGATCCAGTTCTCGCCGAGCCCCTTCAGCACGGCGCTGATATTCTGGTGCTTGAATTCGATTGATGTTCGCGTCCGGCCGATCCGCGCCTGGAGCTGCCTGTTGTGCTCGGCCTTATTATAAGGCCGACCGGCAAGGTCGTCGGCAAGCATTGCGAAATAATCCGCAACGATCAGCGCATTCTCTTCGTCACTCCAGGGGCCGTCCGCCATCATGCCGCCTACGGTATCAGCGCCAGCACCGGCGTCGCCGTCGTGAGCACCGCCTCCCCGATCCCGCCATCAGGCGAAACCACCCTCGCCTCGCCGGCCTTGCGGGCGCGGTCGAGCTTGGCGAGGATCTGCTTGCCGCCGGAAAGGCCGCAGATCGAAAGCGCGCCGATCGCGCCGGGCTCGATGCCATCGGTCGGCGCAAAGAGCAGCACGGCATCGTCCCAGATCGACAGCGCGCCGGTGGAGGCCCGCACCTGGGCAGCGATGATCCGCCGGTTGCGGCCGGCGCCGATCGAGAGCTGTGCCTTGTCGAGCACGGCCTGCGGCAGCGGCTGCGGCTCGGGAAGCGAACGGACTTCGCCATCCTCGCCGATCACAGCCGAGAGCAGGATCTTCGGCCCCAGCCCCTCGCCTTCACGCGTGATTCCCGCATGGTGCATGACCTCGGTCACGGATACGCCGAGGAAGGACGCGATCTCGGCGGCCTCCTCCATCGTCATCTTGCGTTTGCCCGAGAAGGTGCGGGAGACGGCGGAGGCATCCTTGCCGAGATGACGGGYGAGCGCGCGCAGCGATTGCCCCCTGTCATCAAGCTGGTTGTGAAACCAGTTGCCATCGATCTCAGCCATCAGCGTCCCCATGCACATATGCAGCGTTGCTTATTTGTTGCAAAAAACGCAACGAGGCGCAAGCAACTGCACCGGGCTTTTTCCCGTCAACCTTTGACATGGTTGATCTGCTCAAGTTGCAACACGACCCGCCTTTCCGCCGAAAAAGGTTCGTTCAAAGGCAGGGACGCAAAAGATAGGTATTTTTTCCTATTTGAGATTGACGTTGCGATTTCGACAACATAATCTCAACTCCAACAACAAGAGCCGCATGACAGGAGGGAAGATCAGCATGGCAAAGGCCCCGACGCCCTGGCAGAAGGTCGCCGCCAAATTGGCGCTGACGCCGAGCGAGCTCGCAGCCGAGCTCAAGCGCCACCGCTCCAAGATTTCGCGGGCGTTGCGCGATGAGCGCGGCCTCATCAACGGTCGCGACCAGCTGATGCTTCTGCAGGCGGCAAGACGCCATGGTGTTTCGCTCACCCTCTCCGATCTGATGCCGGAGGAGGAGGATGCGTAAAGAGCCGCTTTCCATGCTGGCGCAATCGGAGCTGATCGATGCGCTGATCGGGCGCTGCGTCATGCATGGCGGGGCGGCCGCCGGCGAGGCGTTGCTGCTCATCGATGACGAAGCGGTCGACGACCTCGTGCATCTCGCCAACCGGCTGCGCCGCCTTGCCCTCTTCGAAGACCGCATCCGCGCGATGGTGATGGCCCAGCCGTAGGCATCCGAAATCAGTTCGCAACGTCACGACATCGCGGCCCGCCCGGTGAGGCGGCTCGCACTAGAAAACCAGTGAGGATGAACATGCAGACCATCACGACACGACCGGCCGGGAAAGCCGCCACCCCGCCTGCCGCTACCCCTCAGACGGCTGGCCCGCTCACCATCACCAAGCCGCTGCTCTGCCCCTGCTGCAAGCAGCCGGTCACCATTCCCGCCCCCGAGATCGTCATCGATCACTATGGCATCACGCCGATGGAAGGGCGCATCTTCGAGGCGGTCTGGAAGGGCAAGGGCCTGCCCGTCATCACCGAGCGCATCTTCACCGCCATGTATATCGACGATCCCGATGGCGGCCCCTCGCCGGACAGGATGTACCTCGCCTTCAAGGTCGCCCTTTGCCACCTGCGCCAGAAGCTCGAAGGCTCCGGCATCGGGATTGCCAATGTCGGCTATCGCCGCGGCTACCGGCTGGTGCTGGAAGGCAAATTCCCCAGCACCACCGCCCGCTAAATCCCCCAGATACGTGAAAAGACCACGGCCGCCGCCCGTATCGCGCCGGCCGCCGCGACCGGCTGGCGCAGAAATCCGGCCGCACCGTGCTCTCCTGGGCCGGCGGCACGCAGGGCGTCAAACACACAGACTGGTCGCCGCTATCAGGCCGCGATGTGGTGATCTGGCCGGATTTCGATGCGCCCGGCCTTTCGACGGCAGACGAGATCGCCGCCATTCTCTCCGCCCTAGGCGCGCGCGTCCGGCTGACAGGTTTTACCGATGCTGGAGCCGCCTCTGATCTCAGGTATCTCACCTATTCCGACTGGCAGGCGGGTCACCTTCCCTGCCGCGGCTGGGATAGTGCCGATGCCGTCGATGCCGGCTGGACGCGCCTCGAGCTCGATGCTTTCATGCGCGCCACCATCCGCCGCCATGCGCCCGCCCCCGTCGAGCCGCCGACATCGGCAGAAGAGCGGGACCAGTACGTACCGAAGGCGCCGCCGCCGGGCGCCGATGGCATAGACAGCATGCCGGAATGGTTTCCGAGCCAGCCTTTCGGCTCCGAAGTCTGGCTGGCGCGCATCTTCAACGAGCATCTGGCAAAGGCCTGCGGCGGACGGATCGTCCGTGCCGATGGCAAATTCTGGGCCTATGGCCCCTCCGCCTGGCGCCCCATTCCCGAACAGAAGATCCGCCTTGCCATGCATGCCTTCGATGCTATTGGCATCGGCCCGAAGGAAAAGCCGCTGAAGCTCGGCAGGCACATGATTGACGGCATCGTCAACGAGTTCGGCACGCGCACCGCCGAGGCCGGCTTTTTCGGCAATCCCACCATCGGCGTCAACGCGCTGAACTGCACCATCACGCTGGATGAGACCGGCAAGGTGATCTGCCGCGCCCATGACCCGGATGACCGCTTCCGCTTCACAATCGCCGCGGACTATAACCTGCACACCGAAAGCCATCCGCCCGAGGGCTCGCTGCTGCACAAGCTGCTCTACGGCGCCTTTCAGGGTGACCCTGATGCCGCCGACAAGATCAGCCTCGTGGCGGAAATGCTGGGTGCTGCCGCCTTCGGCCTTGCCATCCGCATCCGCCAGCCGAAGGCCTTCATCCTGCTCGGCGAGACCGCCAGCAACGGCAAATCCACCATCGCCGCGCTCTTCCGCGCGCTGCTGCCTGAAGGCGCCGTCTCTTCCATCTCGCCCGCCTTCTTCAATGATGAGAAGCGCATCATCAATCTCGCCGGCAAGGCGGCGAACGTCGCCGACGAGCTGAGTGCGGCGGCCATTTCAGGCGAGGAATTCAAGGCGGCCGTCACCGGCAACCCGATCGAAGGCCGCAGCCTCTACAAGGATGTCCAGAGCTTCATTCCCCGGGCGCTGCACTGCTTCACCACCAACACCCTGCCGCGCTTCAATGGCGGTATCGACCGGGGCCTGCGCCGCCGCCTCGTCGTTATCCAGTTCAACCGCAGCATTCCCGAGCATGAGGTCATCCCCGATATTGCCGAGCGCATTGCAAGGGAAGAATTGGAACTGCTGCTCGGTTTCGCCGTGTCAGGCGGCCAGCGGCTGAAGCGCAACGGCGGCTACACCATGCCCGAAAGCTCGAAGGAAGCGCTGAACGCCTGGCTGCTGCTCGACCCGCTCAACGAATGGTTCGATATCCGCGTCGAGCCGGCGCAGACCGAGCCCTCCGGCGGCTGGCTGCGCACCGCAAAACTCTTCGAGGATTTCCGCAAATGGGCGATCGACCAGGGCTACCGCGAAAGCTTCCTGCCGCCCGTCAACACCTTCTCCCAGCGCCTGAAATCCATGCCCGATGTGCGCCTGGTGCGGTTTGCGACCGGCACGGTGGCGCATGGCGTGATATTGAAGGAAAGCACGCTGATGGGATCGGCCAGTTACGCCGACGTCTTCTGAGGCGAGGAGTGGCCGGATTTTCGATCAACGGCCATAACAGTCTCGCGTAAAAATTGACTCGCCTTCCGCTGGGAGATGTGACCATGTGCATAGGTGGTCGGCTCTTCTATCCAGCCCGCGAAGCTGTGCTTTCTGAAGCCCGCCCACCCCCTACGGCAGGCTCGTTCCGAACCGCGAGCGCCCGGTACCCAACCGAGAACCACATCATGTGGTGGGCTTTGCCGTCAGTGTCGCGCTTGCTGAGCCTCGGCCGCTGTTTTTTGGCTGATCGCCTGCAGTCCGCTCTTGCCGCGGCGCCAGCGTTAAGGCCGGCAAGAAGACATGGCCAATGAGAAGATATGGCCAATAAGAAGATATGGAATGGAAGAGAAATAGCATGTCACGCCAGGATCTCGACCGCATACTGTTTGACCGCATCTGGGATCTCGGCGCCCAGGCGGTGAAGGATGATCACGTGTCGGCGCTCGCCTATGTGACCGTCACCAAGCCGACCCTGGAAGAATATCAGGAGAGTCACGGCCCCCTGCAGGCCGATCTCATAAAGGTCATCCAGCTCGGCATCCTGAAGCTTCGCGAAAGAGGCGAATTGCAGGAGCCGTAAGCCTGTAGCTTCGAGGCTCGGCTGTTGCTGAGCGAAACGCTGCACTTTCCGCCCCCCGGTCGCAAAAGGCAACGGTGATCGCCTGTCGACCGTCATGGAAGAACTTGTCTGCCTTGCACAGGCTTTTCCGGCGCGACATTCCAGTCCTGCGAACCGTCCCATAGCCCTATTTGATTAGGCTTTTTTTTGGAACGATCTTTCAGGCTCGTGGTTCTGCTACAGGCCTTCAAAAGCCGGCCGCCGCGCCCCACTCTGTTCTCCTGTAACGGAGGCGGCGGTCACTCGTCCGTCAGGAAATCAGGGCACTCGCCGACGTTTCGATCCGAAACCCGCCTGCAGAAAATCCCGGGAGCGCTCCGGTTAAACCCGGCTGTCATCCTTTCTCAAATGGCGATGGGGGCCATCCCGATCGCCCCGGAGAGAGTGCGTGAGTGAGCCTGATTGCCAGGCGTTCCGCCGGAGATCGTCATGCAACAGGCACAACTGTTGCCATCAGAAACTTGTCGCGATCCACTAAAAAAGGAACGCGGCATGACCAGCGCGAACTTCCCCGAATGCCTCTCGATCACCCTGCAATCCGAAGGCGGCCTCTCCATGGAACGCACTGACCCCGGCAACTGGACCGGCGGCAAGATCGGCAAGGGCACGCTGAAAGGTACCAAATACGGCATCTCGGCCGCCGCCTTCCCCAATCTCGACATCCGCAACCTGACGCTCAATGACGTCAAACCCATCTACAAGGCCAAATACTGGGATGAAATCGGCGGCGACACCCTGCCTGATGGCTTCGACCTCGCCACCTTCGACTACGCTGTCAACTCCGGCCCCGCCCGCGCCCTGCGAGACGCCCAAACCGTGATCGGCGCCCCCGCCGACGGCAAACCCGGCCCCCTCACCCGCGCCAAGGCCGCAACTGCCGGCACTAAGGAAATCAAGGCCCTCTGCGCCCGACGGCTAAGCTTCATGCGTAAGCGCGAATTTCGGTGCGCCTTTTGAGACGCAGCGCTCTGAGGCATGAAGTGTCCACCAAAATAGGTGGACACCAAATCATGGATGAAGATGCTCCTAAACTGCAGGTGCGGCTTGTTGGTCGCGACGGCCGCCGTCGATATGACCCTGCCTCCCGAGATCAGCTTGTCGCAGCGTGTTTAGAGCCCGGCGTTTCGGTTTCGCGTCTAGCTCTGGAGCACGGCGTCAACGCCAATCTCGTTCGCAA
>NZ_JBFTPD010000052.1:0-27265 GCF_056398305.1 Rhizobium sp. 01T444 | reverse complement strand
CTATTTCTATATGCCGGGTGATCTCGCCAAGACACCGGTGGCGCCCGGCACCCGCATCCGCCTCGGCGGCCTTGTCGGAAGCGGCAGCGTCATGCGCGGCGAGGGCTCGGTCGTGCGCTTTGCCGTGACCGATCCGAGCGGAGAGATCGTCAATGTCCGCTATGAGGGCATCCTGCCGGATCTGTTTCGCGAGGGGCAGGGGGTGGTGACCGAAGGCGCCTTCGAGACGGGCAGCACTGTCTTCACCGCCGATACCGTGCTTGCCAAGCATGACGAGACCTATATGCCCAAGGAAGTGGCCGACAGGCTGAAGGCTCAAGGCCTCTGGGAAGAGGGCAAGGGCCCGACAAAGCAAGGTGAGGCGCCGCAAGGTGCTGAAGCCAAGGCTCAGGAAGCCCAGGCGCAAGAGACAAAGGCGACGCCATGATCATCGAGATCGGCCATTATGCGCTGGTTCTGGCGCTCGCAACCGCGATCGTCCTGTCGGTCGTGCCCGTGATCGGTGCCCGGCGCGGCGATCAGGCGATGATGGATGTCGCCCCGCTCGGTTCCGTCCTGCTCTTTGCCCTCGTCGCCTTCTCCTTCGGCGTGCTCACCTATGCCCATGTCGTCTCCGACTTCTCGGTGCAGAATGTCTGGGAGAACTCGCATTCGCTGGTGCCGCTGATCTACAAGTATTCCGGCGTCTGGGGCAACCACGAGGGCTCGATGATGCTCTGGCTCCTGATCCTTTCGCTGTTCAGCGCCCTGGTCGCGATCTTTGGCCGCAATCTGCCGGATACGCTGAAGGCCAATGTTCTCGCCGTCCAGGCCTGGATCTCGGTTGCCTTCATCCTCTTCATCCTGTTGACCTCCAATCCCTTCGTCCGCCTTGATCCGGCCCCTGCCGAGGGCAAGGACCTGAACCCGGTGCTGCAGGATATCGGGCTCGCCATCCATCCGCCGCTGCTCTACCTCGGTTATGTCGGCTTTTCCGTCTGCTTCTCCTTTGCCGTTGCCGCCCTTCTCGATGGCCGCATCGATGCCGCCTGGGCGCGCTGGGTGCGGCCCTGGACGCTGGCCGCCTGGACCTTCCTGACGCTCGGCATCGCCATGGGCTCCTACTGGGCCTATTACGAGCTCGGCTGGGGCGGCTGGTGGTTCTGGGATCCGGTGGAGAATGCCTCCTTCATGCCCTGGCTTGCCGGCACCGCACTTCTGCATTCCGCCCTCGTCATGGAAAAACGCGAGGCGCTGAAGATCTGGACGGTGCTGCTGGCCATCCTCACCTTCTCGCTGTCGCTGATGGGCACCTTCCTGGTGCGCTCCGGCGTCCTGACCTCGGTGCATGCTTTCGCCAGCGACCCGAGCCGCGGCGTCTTCATTCTCTGCATCCTCTTGATCTTCATCGGGGGCGCGCTGTCGCTCTTTGCCTTCCGCGCTCCGCTTCTGTCGGCCGGCGGCCTGTTTGCGCCGATCTCGCGCGAGGGGGCGCTCGTCGTCAACAACCTGATCCTGACGGTTGCCTGCGGCACGGTGTTAACAGGCACGCTCTATCCGCTGGTGCTGGAAACGCTGACCGGCGACAAGATCTCCGTCGGGCCGCCCTTCTTCAACCTGACCTTCGGCCTGCTGATGGCGCCGCTTCTGATCGTCGTGCCGTTCGGGCCGCTGCTTGCCTGGAAGCGCGGCGATCTGCTCGGCGCCCTGCAGCGGCTGTACGTTGTTGCCGGTCTCGCTTTCGTCGCAGCGCTGGTCTTCTTCTATCTCGAACATGGCGGCCCGGTCATGGCCGTGCTCGGCCTTGCTGCCGGCCTGTTCCTGATCTTAGGTGCGGTGGCCGACCTCTGGTATCGCGCCGGTATCGGCAAGGTGAAGGCGGATATCGCCTGGCGCCGGTTCTCCGGCCTGCCGCGCTCGGCCTTCGGCACGGCACTTGCCCATGCCGGGCTTGGCGTCACCGTGCTCGGCATTGTCGCGGTCACCACGCTCCAGACCGAACATGTGGTCGAGATGAAGCAGGGCCAGTCGACCGATGCCGGCGGCTACAGCATCGTCTTCGATGGCATGCAGCCGGCCACCGGTCCCAACTATACCGAGGACCGCGGCCATTTCTCGATCCGCCGCGGCGGCGCGCAAGTCGCCGATGTCTGGTCGGCCAAGCGGGTTTACACCGCCCGGCAGATGCCGACGACGGAAGCCGGTATCCTCACCTTCGGTCTCAGCCAGCTCTATGTCTCGCTGGGTGACGCCACCCATGACGGCGGCATCGTCGTGCGTATCTGGTGGAAACCCTTCATCCTGTGCATCTGGGGCGGGACCTTGATTATGGCCCTCGGCGGCTTCGTCTCGCTCAGCGACCGGCGTCTGCGTGTCGGTGCACCAAGCAGGAAGGCAAAGGCGAAGCCGGCGACACCCGCCATGGAGCCGGCGGAATGATGCGCCGTCCCCCATCTCCCTCATTCCTGTGCTTGTCACAAGAATCCAGCGCGCCCAAGTCCTTGGGCGCAGAAGACTCATTTGACACTGGCATGGATTCATTCACGGCGCGGACGCGCCGTGGCTGGATTCCTGTGACAAGCACAGGAATGAGGGGAGGAGAGGTTCGGCGCATGTCGCAAATCTCGTCTCTGCTCTCCCGGCTCCTCATTATCCTGTTCGTCCTCTTCACGCCCCTGTCCGCCTTCGCCGTCAACCCGGACGAGATGCTCACCGATCCGGCCCTCGAAGCGCGGGCGCGGGCACTGTCTGCCGAACTGCGCTGCATGGTCTGCCAGAACCAGTCGATCGACGATTCCAATGCCGATCTCGCCAAGGACCTGCGCCTGCTGGTGCGCGAGCGCATCACCGATGGCGATAGCGACGAACAGGTGCTGAACTACATCGTCTCACGCTACGGGGAATTCGTGCTGCTGAAGCCGCGCTTCAGCCTGCGCACGCTGCTGCTCTGGGGTGCACCGGTGCTGCTGATCCTCGCCGGCGGGGTTTCGCTCATCGTCTTTGCCCGCAAGCGGGCCGGCAAGCCAACCGGCAGCAAACTCACGGACGAAGAGCAGGCGAAGCTCGCCGAGCTACTGGAAAAATAAGAAACCATTCCGCCGCGACAAATCACGGCGGAATGGTTGATCCTCACGCCTTTCGATAGGGAAACAGCGCCCTGACTGCAGGATCGCGCAGCCACAAGCCGCCCCACATGAACAGCCCGAGATAGATGCTGAACAGGATATGGCTGAAGAGCGGGCTTCCGGCCCGGATCTGCGTGGCCATGGCACCCCCGAGCAGCCCCATCATCAGCACCGCACCGAAAACGCTCGTCTGCGGGATGAGGTAGAGCACGAGGCAGGTCAGCTCGATCAGGCCGATCATCAGCACATAGCCGTTTGGCCATCCGAGCTGGGTCATGGTTTCCTCGGCAATCGGCAGGCCAAGAAGCTTGGGGGCGATCGATGCTCCGAGCATGAAGAGCGCGAAAAGCCCGGTCAGCACGCGACCGGTCCAGATCATGGCCTTATCGCTCATCGCTGATCCGCCGGGATCGTATTGACCATCCAGGGTGTGCCGAAGCGATCGGTGAACATGCCGAAGCCCGGCGACCAGAAGGTCGCGTTGAAGGGCATGGTCACTTTGCCGCCTTCCGACAGCGCCTCGAAGACACGCTTCGCTTCCGCCGCATCCTGACTGTGATACGTGGCGCTGAAGCCGCCCATGTTCTCCTGATATCCGGGAGGGGCGTCACAGCCCATGAGGGACTGGTCGCCGACATCGAGCCAGGCATGCATGATCTTGTCCTTGAAGGACGGATCGATCGGCATGTCGCCGGGCGCTTCGGCGAAGGTGAACATGCCGTTCAGCTTGCCGCCGAGCACTTTGGCGTAGAATTCGAAGGCCTGCCGGCATTCGCCTTTGAAGACGAGATTCGTTACGAGTTTCATGGTCATCACTCCCTTTGATTTCCTTGAGCCGCAATCCAGCTTTCCAGCCTGCCGAAGGTGCTCTCCCAGCCGTGTCTGTGTCCGGTAAGGCTCTCTTCGGACCTCAGGTCCGCATGGGTGAAATCCATCAGCGTGCGGCCATCGGCCAGTTCCTCGAAGACGACGGTCACGAGTGTCACGACCGGTTCGCCATCCTCATGCGATCCCTCCCACTGGAAGGTGAAAGAGAGACGCGAGGGTTCCTCGATTTCCCTATAGACGCCGCTCTGCCACAGCAGGCTGCCATCCCCGATATTCTTCAGGCATGCCCTGTATGTGCCACCGACGCGCAGATCCTGCACGACGCTGACCGCCGGCCGTTCGACAGGGCCGAGCCAGGCAACGACCATTTCCGGCCGGGTCCAGGCGGCCCATAAGAGGGCACGCGGTGCATTGAATATCCGTTGCATATGCAATGTGGGGCGCGATAGCTGATCGGCCATGGTATTCCCCTATCGTGATTGAAAAATGAGAGGGCGACTGTCAATTGCGGGGGCCGCTGTCGTCCGCTCTCTGGATCTTTTGAAGGTAGCCATCCAACCGGTCGAAGCTCGATTCCCAGAAACGCCGGTATTGCTCCAGCCAGTCGGCAATGCCCTTCATCGCTATCGGTTCGAGCTTGGCCGGTCGCCATTGGGCTTCCTTGCCCCGGCTGATAAGCCCTGCCTTTTCCAGCACCTTCAGATGTTTCGAGACCGCCGGAAGGCTCATCTCGAAGGGGGCGGCGAGTTCGTTGACCGAAGCCTCGCCTTCGGCCAGCCGCGCGATGATCGCCCGGCGTGTGGGGTCTGCGAGGGCTGCGAAAGCGGCGCTCAGAGTGTCGGTCTGCATGATGGGCCTCGTATATAACTCAACGGTTAAATACAGGGCGCGATATCGATTGTCAACTGATCGGTTAAATGCGGTTTGGTCAATTAATCTCGCCCTTCGGCATGCAACCAAAAGAATATTGGTACATTACGAATTTTTCATGGGCTGGACAGTTCGTAGTAAGGTGCGGCGTCCTATATCTCGGTCATAACTGGTCCGGCACCGCCGGAACGAAGGTCTGAACAAGAAAAGAAGGTACTCTTATGCTGAAAAATTTCCGCGGACGTCCGTCCCTCAAAACGGTGCTTCAGGCATCCACCGTTGCAGGTCTGGCAGCCGCCGTTCTTGCAACCGGTATCCCTGTCGAGATCTCCCGTTCCTATGCCGAGGCTGTCAATGTCCAGTCCCCCTCGGTTCCGAGCTTTGCAAATGTCGTTGACGCCGTTTCCCCGGCCGTCGTTTCCGTCCGCGTCGAAAGCCGCGTCAAGCCGGCCTCTGATGATGGCGACGGTTTCTCCTTCGATTTCAACGGTCGCGGCTTTGACGATCTGCCTGACGCTCTGAAGCCGTTCTTCCGTCAGTTCGGCGAACAGGGCCAGGGCCACCAGGGTCAGAACCAGCAGCGCCGCTTCGGCCAGCCGGGCGGTCCGGGCCGTCTGCGCCCTGTCGCTCAAGGTTCGGGCTTCTTCATCACTGAAGATGGCTACATCGTCACCAACAACCACGTCGTTTCCGACGGCTCCGCATTCGTTGCTGTCATGAACGACGGCACCGAGCTCGATGCCAAGCTGATCGGCAAGGACCCGCGCACCGACCTTGCCGTGCTGAAGGTCGATGGCAAGGGCCGCAAATTCACCTATGTCAACTGGGCCGATGACAACAAGGTCCGCGTCGGTGACTGGGTCGTCGCCGTCGGCAACCCCTTCGGCCTCGGTGGCACGGTCACGGCCGGCATCGTTTCGGCCCGCGGTCGTGATATCGGCTCCGGCCCCTATGACGATTACCTCCAGGTCGACGCAGCCGTGAACCGCGGTAACTCTGGTGGCCCGACCTTCAACCTCAACGGCCAGGTCGTCGGCATCAACACCGCGATCTTCTCGCCGTCGGGCGGCAGCGTCGGTATCGCCTTCGCCATCCCGGCCTCCACCGCCAAGGATGTCGTTGCCGACCTGATGAAGGACGGTACCGTTTCGCGCGGCTACCTCGGCGTTCAGATCCAGCCGGTCACCAAGGATATCGCCGACTCCCTCGGTCTCTCTGAAGCAAGTGGCGCTCTGGTCGTCTCCGCTCAGGAAGGCACGCCCGGCCAGAAGGCCGGCATGAAGACGGGTGACGTGGTCACTGCCGTCAACGGCGAGCCTGTCAAGGATGCCCGCGATCTCAGCCGTCGCATTGGCGCGATGACGCCGGGCAGCAAGGTCGAGCTTTCGGTATGGCGTTCCGGCAAGGCCCAGTCCGTGACTGTCGAGCTCGGCACGCTGCCGGCCGACCAGCAGGCTTCTGCTGGTGACGACAACGGCCAGCCGGAGCAGGCCCAGCCGCCGGCTTCCGAGAAGGCGCTTGCCGATCTCGGCCTGACGGTCGGCCCGTCGGATGACGGTAAGGGCCTCGCCATCACCGGCATCGATCCGAATTCGGATGCTGCCGACAAGGGCATCAAGGAAGGCGAGACGATCACCTCGGTCAACAACCAGGAGGTCTCCAGCGCCGACGATGTCGTCCGCGTCATCAACCAGGCCAAGAAGGACGGCCGCACCCGCGCGCTGTTCCAGATCCAGTCGAAGGACGGCAGCCGCTTCGTCGCGCTTCCGATCAATGGCCAGGGCTGATCTTCTGGCCTCAGAATGCCGGAGCCGCGCAGGCGCAAACGCCGCGCGGCTCCAACGCCTCAAGTCTGACGAATTCTTCACAGCTGCCAAATTCTTCAATTATGCCAAATTCTTCAATTATGAAGGACGCCCGCAATGACCTCCCCCCAACAGGAAGACGCTTTGAGCCTTGCCGAAAAGCAACCGGCGGGTAATGTCGGCCGCATGAAGATTCTCATTATCGAAGACGATCTCGAAGCGGCGGTCTATCTCACGAAAGCCTTTCGTGAGGCGGGGATCGTTGCGGACCATGCAAGCGACGGCGAAAGCGGTCTTTTCATGGGATCGGAGAATACTTACGACGTCATCGTCATTGACCGCATGCTGCCGCGCCGCGATGGTCTCTCCGTCATCAGCGAGCTGCGCCGCAAGGGCATCCACACGCCCGTTCTCATTCTTTCTGCCCTCGGCCAGGTCGACGACCGCGTGACGGGTCTCCGCGCCGGCGGCGACGATTATCTGCCGAAGCCCTACGCTTTCAGTGAGCTGCTTGCCCGCGTCGAAGTGCTCGGTCGCCGCAAGGGCACGCCGGATCAGGATGTCGTCTATCGCGTCGGCGATCTCGAGCTCGACCGCCTTTCCCATGAGGTTCGCCGTGGCGGCAAGGAAATCCCGCTGCAGCCGCGCGAATTCCGCCTGCTGGAATATTTGATGAAGAATGCCGGTCAGGTCGTGACCCGCACCATGCTGCTGGAGAATGTCTGGGATTACCACTTCGATCCGCAGACCAATGTCATCGACGTGCATGTCTCGCGCCTGCGCTCCAAGATCGAGAAAGACTTCAGCCAGCCGCTGCTGAAGACGATCCGAGGTGCGGGGTACATGATCAAGGATGAGGGATGAGCCGTTTCCGGGTTCTCTTCAAGTCCACCGCAGTCCGCCTTTCGGCACTTTATATCCTGCTTTTCGCCATCTGCGCTGCAACGCTCGTCTTCTATGTGACGGCGATGTCCGAGCGGCTGCTGACCGGCCAGATCCGCGATGCGGTCGCCCAGGAAGTGACGCAGGTCCAGCGCGCCTATGATGCCGGCGGCATGAACCTGCTTCTGCGCACGATGGAGCGCCGCRCCCGTCAGCCGGGCGCCAATCTCTACCTCATTGCAGGCCCCTCGGGTGATATCCTTGCCGGCAACGTCGCCTCCGTGCAGCCGGGTGTTTTCGAGGAGCAGGGCTGGACCTCGGTGCCCTTCATGTATCAGCGCTATACCGATAGCGGCGTGGTGCGGCATACGGCGATTGCCAACATCTTCGTTCTCGACAATGGCCTGCGCGTGCTGATCGGCCGCGACCTCGGCGAGCCGGAACGCTTCCGCGTGCTGGTGCGCCAGGCGCTGATGATCGCGCTCGCCATCATGGGCCTCGGCGCCATCATCATCTGGTTCGGCATCGGCCGCAACGCGTTGAAACGCATCGACCGCATGTCGGACGCCGGCAAGAAGATCATGGCCGGCGATCTCTCGCAGCGCCTGCCGGTCGCCGGCTCGGGCGACGAGTTCGACCGTCTTTCCGTCTCGCTGAACAACATGCTGGAACGCATCGAAAAGCTGAACGAAGGTTTGCGGCAGGTCTCGGACAATATCGCCCATGACCTGAAGACGCCGCTGACGCGCCTGCGCAACAAGGCCGCCGATGCGCTCGACATTGAGGACGGCGAGGTGCGCCGCGGCGCGCTGGAAGGCATCATCTCAGAATCCGACCAGCTGATTCGCACCTTCAATGCGCTGCTGATGATCTCCCGCGTGGAAGCCGGTTCCGTCGCCGCCGAAATGTCGCCGATCGAGCTCTCCGCCATCGTCGCCGACAGCGCCGAACTCTATGAGCCTGTCGCCGATGAGGCGGGCATGGCCCTGACCTCGGAGATCGAGCCCAGCATCGAGATCCAGGGCAATCGCGAACTGATCGGCCAGGCGATCTTCAATCTGCTCGACAATGCGATCAAATATTCCGCTGATACCGAAGGGCCAGGCGCCGTCTCGGTGAAGCTCAGCCGCCGCCCTGACGGCATCTGCCTTTCCGTCGCCGATCACGGCCCGGGCGTGCCGCTCGACAGGCGCGAGGACGTAGTGAAGCGCTTCGTGCGCCTGGATGAAAGCCGCTCGAAGCCGGGCACCGGCCTTGGCCTCTCGCTGGTCGAAGCGATCATGGAGCTGCATGGTGGCACGCTGGAACTGTCCGACACCGAGCCCGGCAATACCGAACGCCCCGGCCTCACCGTCAGTATGGTTTTCCCCGCTAAGGCAGCCTGATTTTCCTGATCATTTTCATATTGGCGCTTTCGTTTCGACACCCTAGTTTAAAGTCGCATTGCTGCATGGCAGGGAGAGCAAATGCTGACGAAATCGAACCACGGCCTGAAGGATGTCGCTGAAGGACTCCTGCGGCCGCTGAGCCAGGCGGAACTGAAGTCGGCGCTTGCCGACCTGCAGGATATCGGCAAGAGCGAGCCTGTCGTGGCTGAGATGCTGAAAGCCGAGGGGTCGCTGCGCGACTTTATCGCCGCCGTCCTGACGCTCTCTCCCTACCTGCGCGAAATCGCCAATCTCGATCCGGCAATCCTTGCTTCCGCTATCAGCGACCCGCTGGAGCCGCAGATCGAAGCGTTGATTGCAGAAGCGCGCGATTGCTGGAAACCGGACGGCGAAGGAAGTACGCCCGGCGAAAGCCAGGTGATGAGCAGGCTGCGCATCGTCAAGCGCAGGGTGGCCTTCCTCGTAGCCCTTGCCGATCTCGCCCGTATCTTCGACGGTCGCGCAACAACCGGCTGGCTCAGCGAACTTGCCGAGGCCTCGGTCGAGGCCGCCATCGATCACCTGCTGCTGTCGACGCATGAAAGCGGCAAGCTGAAACTGAAAAATATCGCCGCTCCCAGCGAAGGCTCCGGCGTAATCGTTCTCGGCATGGGCAAGCTCGGTGCCTCCGAACTCAACTATTCCTCCGATATAGACCTCGTCATCTTCTTCGATGAAGAGGCCGGCATCGTGCCCGACCCCGATGATGCGATCGAGATCTTCCCACGCATGATGCGACGGCTGGTGCGCATCCTGCAGGAGCGCACGGCGGATGGCTATGTCTTCCGCACCGATCTCAGGCTGCGGCCTGACCCCGGCTCCACGCCGCTCGCAATCCCCGTCGATGCCGCCATGATCTATTACGAGGGCAGGGGGCAGAACTGGGAGCGGGCCGCCTTCATCAAGGCCCGTGCGGTTGCCGGCGATATCGCGGCAGGCGAGCAGTTCCTGCGCGGCCTCGCTCCCTTCGTTTTCCGCAAATATCTCGATTATGCGGCGATTGCCGACATCCATTCCATCAAGCGGCAGATCCATGCCCATAAGGGCCACGGCGCAATCGCCGTGAAAGGCCACAACGTCAAGCTCGGCCGCGGCGGCATCCGCGAGATCGAATTCTTCGTGCAAACCCAGCAGCTGATCGCCGGCGGGCGCATGCCGGCTCTGCGCTCCCGCGTCACCGAGGAGACGCTGGCCGAACTCACCAGGGCAAAATGGATCGACGCGGAAACCCGAGACGAGCTGACCGAAGCCTACTGGTTCCTGCGCGATGTCGAGCACCGCATCCAGATGGTGCGCGACGAGCAGACCCATCTTCTGCCGGAGACGGACGCGGAATTGAAGCGTATCGCCTTCCTGATGGGCTTTACCGATACGCCGAGTTTTTCCGAGCGGCTGGTGGAGGTGCTCAAGGCGGTCGAGCGGCGTTATGCCGACCTCTTCGAACAGGAAACCAAACTCTCCGTTGGGACAGGCAATCTCGTCTTTACCGGCCAGGGCGACGATCCCGATACGCTGGAGACGCTGAGGAAACTCGGCTTCGAACGCCCTTCGGATATTTCCCGCATCATCCGCACCTGGCATTACGGCCGCTACCGTGCCACGCAATCGGTCGAGGCGCGCGAGCGGCTGACGGAGCTGACGCCCGGGCTTCTGCGCGTCTTCGGCGAAAGCAAGCGGGCGGACGAGGCGCTGCTGCGCTTCGACAGCTTCATTTCCGGCCTGCCGTCGGGCATCCAGCTCTTCTCGCTGCTTGGCAGCAACCCGGCGCTGCTCTCCCTCATCGTCAACATCATGTCCTCGGCGCCGAAGCTCGCGGAAGTCATCGCCGCCCGCCCGCATGTCTTCGACGGCATGCTCGACCCCGGCCTGATGGCCGAGCTGCCAACGCGCGACTATCTCGGCGAGCGGCTGAAGGCCTCGCTGGTGCAGGCCCGACACTATGAGGAAGTGCTGGACCGGCTGCGCATCTTCGCGTCAGAACAGCGCTTCCTGATCGGTATCCGCCTGCTGACAGGCGCAATCAATGGCGACATGGCCGCGCGCGCCTTCACCCATCTCGCCGATCTCATCATTGAAGCCGCCCTCGACGCGGTCATGAACGAGATCCGCGTTGCACACGGAAATTATCCCGGCGGACGGATTGCGATTGCCGGCATGGGCAAGCTCGGCAGCTTCGAACTGACGGCAGGCTCCGATATCGATCTCATCCTGCTCTACGACTACGACGATGCCGCTGGCGAATCCGACGGTGCAAAACCACTCGATGCGACKCGATACTTCACCCGCATCACCCAGCGCCTGATTGCTGCCCTCTCGGCCCCCACGGCAGAAGGCGTGCTTTATGAAGTCGACATGCGGCTTCGCCCCTCCGGCAACAAGGGACCGGTCGCGACCCGTATCAATTCCTTCGGCAAATACCAGCGCGAAGAGGCCTGGACCTGGGAGCACATGGCGCTGTCGCGCGCCCGACTGATCTGCGGCGACCAAAGCCTGGTCGGCGAGGCGGAAGGCATCATTGCTGACGTGCTCTCAACAAAACGCGATATCGCCAAGGTCGCCCACGACGTCGCGGAGATGCGCGAGCTGATCGAAAAGGAAAAGGCGCCGGAAAATGGCTGGGATCTGAAGCTCATTCCGGGCGGCGTGATCGATATCGAATTCATCGCCCAATATCTGGCCCTGATCGCGCCGGTAAAGGGTGTCGAGACCAAGATCAACGGCCTTACCACCGGTGCCGCTTTGAAGACGATCGGCGACAAGTTGATGACCTCCGCCGATCTCGATACCTGCCTCGAAGCTTTCGCGCTCTACACAGAGCTTTCGCAACTGATCCGGCTCTGCATCGACAGCCTCTTCGATCCCAAGGAAGCACCCGCGGGCCTGACCGAGCTCGTCTGCCGGGCCGGAGACTGCCCTGACATCAAGACTTTGGAGGGCGAAGTAAAGCGGCTTTCCAAGGCGGTCCGTAAGGTCCTTCAGACGGTGGTGAAGGCGTAGGACCGGATTGCCTCAGGCGTGATCAGGAATACGCAGCGAGATGACCGTTCCGACCGACTCGCGCGAGCGTATTTTCATGCTGCCGCCGTGCAGGCTTGTCAGCGAACGGGAGATGGCGAGGCCGAGGCCGGAGCCGCCTTTGCTCTTGGCATACTGGCTCTGTACCTGCTCGAAGGGCTGGCCGATCTTGATGAGTGCTGCGCGCGGGATGCCGATGCCGGTATCTGCGATAGTGACCATGACGCCATCGGCGACGCGGCGGGTACGAACCGCAATGCGCCCGCCTTCATTGGTGAACTTCACGGCATTGGAGAGCAGGTTCAGCAGCACCTGCTTCATGGCGCGGCGGTCGGCCATCAGCGTCATGCCCGAGGAGATGCGCTGCTCGATGACGATGTTCTTTTCAGCGGCCGGAATGGCGGTGAAGCGCAGGCTTTCCTCGATCAGCGGCGCAAGGTCGGTGCGCTCGCGCGACAGCAGCATGTGACCGGCCTCGATCTTCGACATGTCGAGAATATCGTTGATGACGTTGAGGAGATGCTTGCCGCTGTCATGGATGTCGCGGGCATATTCATTGTACTTGGCCGAGCCGAGCGGCCCGAACATCTGGTTCTGCAGGATTTCCGAGAAGCCGAGGATGGCGTTGAGCGGCGTGCGCAGCTCATGAGACATGTTGGCGAGGAATTCCGACTTCGCCTTGTTGGCGGCCTCCGCGCGTTCCTTCTCCACCAGATAGTTGGAGTTGGCGGTCGAAAGCTCGGCCTTCTGCAGTTCCAGCGTCTGGCGGGAGGCGGAGAGATCGTTGATCGTCGCCATCAGTCGGCGCTCGGAGTCGCGCAGGCGCTCCTGGTGACGCTTCAAGGGCGTGATGTCGGTGCCAACCGATACGCGACCGCCGTCACGGGTGCGACGTTCGTTGATCTGCAGCCAGCGTTCGTCGGCAAGCTGCACTTCCGTCGTGCGCGAATAGCCGGAACCGTCCGCATCGGCAATGCGCCGCTCGATGACGGGCCGCGCCGCAGCGGCATGAACGACCGTACGTTCCGTGCCGGGCACCAGCACGCTGTCCGGAAGTCCGTAGGCCTGCTGAAAATGCGCGTTGCACATGACGAGCCGGTCGTTCTTGTCCCACAGCACGAAGGCTTCCGAGGTACACTCGATAGCATCGGCCAGACGCTGGTCTGCTTCGGCGTAGCGCTGAGCAAGCCGATGCTGTTCGGTCACGTCCATGGCGATGCCGATCATGTGCACGCGGCCGGAATGGCCGCGGATCACCTGGGCGCGAGCGCGCATCCAGACATAGTGGCCGCTCGCGTGGCGCATGCGGAAGATCTGGTCGACCTGGCCGGAATCGCCCTTGGCGACGGCGCGAGCGATCTCATGCAGACCGTTATCCTCCGGATGCATGAGCCTTGCCGCATCGGCAAAGCCCATCGTCTTGTCGGAGCCGGCAAGCCCGAGCATGTCGTACATCGAGCGCGACCAGAAGAATTCGCGATTGTGGAAATCGAAATCCCAAAGGCCGCAGCGGCCGCGCGACAGCGCCGTCTCGACCCTGAGATTGGATTCCAGGAAGATGTCGTCGGCATCGCGCGCCCGCTTCACCTGCATGTAATAGGCGTAGAGGATGACAAGCAGGATGGAGGAGATGCCGGCAAACAGTGTGACGTTGAGCGTCAGCTCCTCGCGCCAGAGACGGTTGATCTCGTTGAGCGACGTGGCGGAAACGATATAGCCGCCCGCCGTGCCCATCAGGGAGATCTCGGCATAGTGCAGCTCGCCGCCGATGCTCGTTTCGATGACATCGGTGCGGTCGCCGAAGCGGCGGATCGCGGAGATCTCGGGGAAGAGGGCCGAGACATCGGCGCCGATATAGGAGGCACCGGCCGTCGTTGCCGCAAACACCTTGCCGCTTGCCTGCACCAGCAGCACGAAGGCGCCGTTCTCCAGCCGATCCTGCGGCAGGAATTTCGCAAGGCGCGCCTGCGCCTCTGCGGTACTGCCGCCGTCGAAGAGATCGGTCGCATCGGCAAAGACGGCGGCCGCCGTTGCAGCCGAAAGCGCCGTTGCATGCCGTGCGGAGGCTTCCATGCGGCTATATTCGCTGACCATGCCGAAGAAATGCGAGGCCGCAACGACAGCAAGAAAGGCAACAATGAGAACAGGGATCGTCCGCTTCAGGAGAAGCTCTGCCTTTGGCAGGTGGCGCAGCAATGGCTCAGGAGCTTTTGCGGTCTGTCCGGACAGGCTGTCGCGCCAGGCTTTGAGCCCGCCAAAATCGACACGCAGCCGTCCTTCGGCCGCGGTTGCCCGCCGCACGTCCATCATCTCTGAACCTAATCCCTCGTGTGATTCGCGCGCCGCTCGCTCGAACTACACCTAGAGAATCATGCGTGATTCGCCTTGTCCAGAGCCGGCGGTAAAAATTTATTAACCATTTGGGATTGCTGGTTTTTCGGAGGGATTCGCTGATGGCGGGCCTAGCTGTCCCACGGGTGGAAGACAGCTAGGCGGCAAATCATTTGCGGAAAATCACCCCTTGAGCGTGCGCTCGACGATGTCGCGGACATCGGTTGAAAGGTTGGCCGCCCGTTCGATCTCGATCAGTGCCGAGCGTGCATGATCGGCGCGGGCCGATTCCAGCGAGCGCCAGGAGCGCATCGAGGTCAGCAAGCGTGCGGCTAGCTGCGGGTTGCGCTGGTCGATGTCGAGGATCTCGCCGGCGAGGAAACGGTAGCCTTCGCCGTCGGCGCGGCCGAAGCCGGTCGGATTGCCGAAGGCGAACGTGCCGACCAGCGAGCGCATGCGGTTCGGGTTCGTGCGCTTGAAGAGCGGGTTTTCGATCAGCGCCTTGACGCGATCGACCGCGCCCGACCCGGGAATGCCGGCCTGGATCGCAAACCACTTGTCGACGACGAGCGCATTTTCCGAGAAACGGCTGCGGAAGGATTCGAGCGCCGCCTTGGCCTCTGCGCTGTCGGGGAAGCGATGGGCGAGGATCGTCAGCGCATGGCTGAGATCGGTCATGTTGTTGGCGCCGTCGAAGGCGGCCTTGGCGCGAGCCGGGCTGCCCTCGGCATAGGAGAGATAGGTAAGGGCGGTGTTGCGCAGCGCGCGGCGGCCGGCGCTCTTGGCATCCGGGCTGAATTCACCCGGTGTGGTCATCGCGTCGTAGAGGGCCGCGAAGGTGGCTTTGCCGGCTTCGGCGATCTGCTTCATGATCGCCTGGCGGCCGGCATGGACGGCATCGGGATCTATGTTGCTGCCGAGCTCGCGGGCGATGTCGGATTCGCTCGGCAAGGCCAGCGCCTGGGCGCGGAAGGCAGGCTCGAGGCTTTCATCGGCAGCCGCCGCAATCAGCGTATCGACGAAGGTCTGTTCGCAGACGATCGGCGCACCCTCGCGGGCATCGCGGGCGGCTTTCAGGAGGTTCGGCAGCGCCAGATCCGTCAGCGCCTGCCAGCGGGCGAAATGATCCGTCTCATAGCGGGCGAGCAGCGCCAGATCGGCCGGGCTCTGATCGAAATGCAGATTGATCGGCGCAGAGAAGCTGCGGTTGATCGAAACCACCGGGCGCGAGCCGATACCGTGGAAGACGGCAGTCTGTGTCCGCGCCGTAAGATGCAGCACCTCGCCGGCATATTCGGCGCCGTCGACGGTAGCAGGTTCGATCTTGGAGCCGTCCTCTGCAAAGAGTGCGAGGCTCAGCGGAATATGCATCGGCTCCTTGGTCGGCTGGCCGGGTGTCGCGGGGATCATCTGTTCCAGTGACAGGCTGAACGTCTTGGCGCCTGCATCATAGGTGCCGGATGCGGTCACGAGCGGCGTGCCGGCCTGATGGTACCAGAGCGAGAACTGCGCGAGATCGCGGCCGCTCGCATCCTCGAAGCATTTGATGAAATCCTCGATCGTGACGGCCTGGCCGTCGTGACGATCGAAATAGAGGTCCATGCCCTTCTTGAAGGTCTCGCGGCCAAGCAGGGTCGCGATCATGCGCGTGACTTCGCTGCCCTTCTCATAGACCGTCGTCGTATAGAAGTTGTTGATCTCGCGATACTTGGTCGGGCGCACCGGATGGGCGAGCGGGCCGCCGTCTTCCGGGAACTGCTCGGATTTCAGGTGGCGCACTTCGGCAATGCGCTTGACCGGGCGCGAACGCTGGTCGGACGAGAATTCGTGGTCGCGATAAACAGTCAGGCCTTCCTTGAGGCAGAGCTGGAACCAGTCGCGGCAAGTGATGCGATTGCCGGTCCAATTATGAAAATACTCATGCGCGATGATCGCCTCGATATTGGCGTAATCGGCATCGGTCGCCGTCTCGGGATCGGCGAGCACGTATTTGTCGTTGAAGATGTTGAGGCCCTTGTTCTCCATGGCCCCCATGTTGAAGTCGGAAACCGCGACGATCATGAAGATGTCGAGATCGTATTCGCGCCCGAACACCTCTTCGTCCCACTTCATCGAGCGCTTCAGCGCGTCCATCGCATAGGCCGCGCGCGGCTCCTTGCCATGCTCGACGTAGATCTTCAGCACGACCTCGCGGCCGGACATCGTGGTGAACGTGTCTTCGACGACGCCGAGATCGCCGGCGACCAGTGCGAAGAGATAGCTCGGCTTCGGATGCGGGTCGAACCAGGCGGCGAAATGCTTGCCCGGACCATAGCCGGCACCACCGAGGAAATTGCCGTTAGACAAGAGCAGCGGGTTGGCATCCTTGTCGGCGATGATGTTGACCGTATAGGGCGCCAGCACATCCGGCCGGTCGGGGAAATAGGTGATGCGGCGGAAGCCTTCGGCCTCGCACTGCGTGCAATAGATGCCGCTGGTGCGGTAAAGGCCCATCAGCTGTGTATTGGCTTCCGGATTGATGATCGTGGTGACGGTCACTTCGAAAGGCACCGTTTCCGGCAGGTCGCGGATGGTCAGGCTTTCGGGCGTTACCGTATAGCGTTCCGGCGCCAGTTCGTTCTGGTCGAAGAGAAGGCTGGAAAGATTGAGCTCGTCGCCATCGAGGATGAGGGGAGCGGAAAGATCGGCGCCTTCGCGGCGATGGAAGATCAGCCGCGCTTCCACCTTTGTTTCTGTCGGATCCAGTTCAAAAGTCAGGTCGACGCGTTCCAGCACGAAATCTGTTGGGCGGTAATCTGCCAGATTGATGACCTGACCGGTATCTGTTCGCATGTTGCCTGAAGACCTTTATTAGACAATGGCCGATTACAGAGGCGGGCGCACTCTGCTGAAATTTGGCCGCCATAATTACATTAAAGTCTGAACTAAAGTTAAAGCAAATCGACCGTGAATGCGAAGTTCACAGCCAAATTATTATGGTCAATTTGTCGTGCATGTGCAGCTGAAAGGAGAAGACCGCTATTTGAGATTGAGCGCAGTCTTGATCTCGGCGTCGCTTTCCGTCTGCTGGATGACAACGCCATACCAGCCGAGCCCGTCATAATCCTCGTAGCCGAGCGTGCGCGCGAAGGCGACGATCGAGCCGTTATTGTCGTAATAGCTGCCCTTAGGCTGACCGGTCTGGTTGGCGAGCGCGAAATGGGTGAAGAGCATGGCCGGATTGGTGCTGGCGATCACACGGCTTGCGCCGTCGAGCAGCATGACGGTGGTCTTTTCCGCAAGCTGCGGCGGCAGGTTCGCTTCCTTCTCGACAATCGCCTGACCCTGATTCTGCCAGTCGAAATAGACGCCGAGCGTACCCAGGAGCTTGCCGTCGAGCTTGCCGCCTTCGCGGATGCCGGTCGCATAGACGAGCGCATGGCGCTGGTCGTGGAGAGGGCTCGGTTTTACTTCATCGACGATATAGTCGTCGCCGGAGGCGCAGCCCGCCGCGGCCCGGAACCACGGATCGCCCGCAAGCGATGAACCTGATATCTTGCGCTGAAAGGTCGGATTGGCCGATGCGATCACCCGGCCGGAGAGATCAGTCATCACGAGGTCGAGATAAACAGTATAAAAGCGGTTGATGACGCCGAGCCGTTCGGCCGCGAACGCGACACGATCCTTGTCCGGCTCCTGCAGCGCCTGCCAGAGCGCCGGATCCGTCGCCCACCAGCGCACGTCGGCGGTGCGTTCGAAGAGGTTGCGCACGATGAGCTGAACCAGCGTCTGCGCGAGATCGGTCAACCGCACGCCTTCCATCTCGGTGACGAGCGAATCCGCCATCGCACGGCTGAGACCGATGCGCCCGAGCACATTGCTTTCGAACTTGTTGGTGATCTCCGTGGCGATCTGCGCCAGCCGCTGCACTTCATTGGCGACGACGGCAAAGCCCTTGCCGGTTTCGCCGGCGCGGGCCGCCTCGATCAGCGCGTTGATGGCAAGCAGCTTGATCTGCTTGACGATGCTGGTGTTGTCGGCGCTGAAGCGCTCCAGATCCGTGCTGATGCCATCGGTGACGACACGCATCGAGCGGGGCGTTGCGTTCTGCGACTGGGAAACGATCTCTGCGCTGAGCGGCTTCATCAAAAAGATCCTGAAAATAATCTGACGCGACTGGCTGCGGAACGAATGCGATTCTTTTGTATGATTAATTAGCTGAGAACGATGCGGTGGCATGGTTTGCAACCGGTTAACGCAATGGGTGCGGATGCGAACATTTTCGGGCGAATAAGCGTAAAACGCGAAGTTTTTTCATCAGAAAACGGAATTGCACAGAAAAGCGGCAGACAAAAAGCGGGTAAATACTTGCCGCCCACAGCATTGGCCCGAAAATCGGAATCGATTTTCGGAAAGCCTGATACTTAGATTCCAAGAGTTAGGGCGTCCTTTGTGCGTCCGAATGGACGCACGGCGCTCTACTGCGCGCAGATTTTTTCCCACCGGTGCATTTCTTCGGTTACGATGAAGAAATCATCCGCTGCGTTCGAGTCGAACGCGTCTCCCCCGCTCGGCATGCCCGCATAAGAGCCTGGATTATGGAATCGGTTCTCAGAAACCCGATGAGAGGCATTGCGCTGAAAGTCTCGTCGGTCGTGGTCTTCCTGGCCATGCAGACATTCATCAAGCTGGCTGGGTCGGATATTCCGCCGGGACAGGTGACTTTCTGCCGCTCCTTCTTCGCGCTGTTTCCGATCATGGCCTATCTCGGCTACCGGCGTCAGTTGCGCTCTGCCTTCTATACGGCCAATCCGATCGGCCATCTGAAGCGCGGCACGCTCGGCATCATCTCGATGGGGCTCGGCTTCTACGGGCTTCTGCATCTGCCGCTGCCGGAGGCGATCGCGCTCGGTTATGCCACGCCGCTCGTCGCCGTCATTTTCGCGGCGGTTTTCTTAGGAGAGACGGTGCGCGTCTATCGCTGGAGCGCCGTCTGCTTCGGCATCATCGGTGTCGCCATCATCTCCTGGCCGAAGCTCACGCTGTTCCGGGAGGGCGGCATGGCGGCTGAACAGGCGGTCGGTGCACTCTGCGTGCTGCTGTCGGCCGTGCTCGGCGGCATGGCGATGATCCAGGTGCGCCGGCTCGTGGAGGAAGAGAAGACGGCGACGATCGTCCTCTACTTCTCGATCACCGCTTCGGTCTTCTCGCTTGCGACCGTCCCCTTCGGCTGGCTTCTGCTCGACTGGTCCTCGGCTCCTTTCCTCATCGCTGCCGGTTTCTGCGGCGGTGTGGCGCAAATCCTCCTGACCGAGAGCTACAGGCACGCGGATGTTTCCACCGTCGCTCCCTTCGAATACAGCTCGATCCTGCTTGGCGGCATCGTCGCTTACTATGTGTTCGGCGACGTTCCGAGCAGTACGATGCTTTTCGGCACGGTCATCGTCATTGCCGCCGGCATCTTCATCATCTACCGCGAGCACCAGCTTGGCCTGGAGCGCCGCGAAGCGCGAAAAGCCGGTGCGCCGCAATCCTGAGCGGCTGAACCTATATCACAAGGCAAATTTTTTATCGCTCTGATTGAAAAATTATGTCATCCGCCCCTCAAAAGAGAATGGGATGGTGAAATCTTGGGATATCGCTTTTCGCAAAAATATGGTTATGAAAGTGAATTACTTTCATTTATTCAAAGCCGTGCATAATCGATAGGCCATAGATGCCGGGGGAGTTTCGGTATCGCTGCTCCGAACGCTGGCTTGCGAGCGAGGGTTGAGGAAAAGCATCATGGCGTTCACGGCGGAACAACTGGCGCGGGATCCTTCTTTTGTAGTGAGCATTCGCTTTCTGGCCGGGCAAATGCGCGGCATGTTTGATGCGGGGCCGCGGCTGGCGCGCCTGCTGGCCTCGCATCAACGCTGGCTGCTGACGCAGACGGCCTATGCGCTGCATCTGGAATATGATCCGCGGGACGTGACCTCGGGTTTCACCGCCGTCCGGCTAACCGGCAAGATCACGGCGCACAAGATCGCCAGCCGCAACACGGTGCTTGCCTTCATCGAAGAGCTCTTCACCTACCGCTTCATCACCCATACGCCCGGTGACGAACGCCGCCGTCCTCGCCATTTCGAGCCGGCCGAAGTCAGCCACCAGGCATTGTTCGGCTGGTTGTACTCCAACCTCGGCGCGCTTGATCTCATCGATGGTGGAGACCGGGCGGCGTTCCTGCATGAAAATCCCACGCTTTTCCGCCAGATCCAGCCGCGTGTTGCCTATAACTGCCTCGAGGATATCAACTGGCGCGAACCGCCTGAACAGGTGGCGCTGTTCCTCTGGACGGAAGCGGGCGGTATGGTCATCGATCATTTCATGTCCCGGC
Organism: Rhizobium sp. 01T444; assembly: GCF_056398305.1. Taxonomy (NCBI): domain Bacteria; kingdom Pseudomonadati; phylum Pseudomonadota; class Alphaproteobacteria; order Hyphomicrobiales; family Rhizobiaceae; genus Rhizobium; species Rhizobium sp. 01T444. The sequence goes on along the minus strand of NZ_JBFTPD010000052.1, from coordinate 6,648 downwards.
TCGATCTCGAAGGAACCGATCCGGCACGGCTGGCGATCGGCAAGGTGGAAACCCGCGCGCTCGCCGGTGATTTCATGATGTCGCGCACGCACCTCCAGCGGCTGCTTGCCAAGGGCGCGCAGCGCGGCTGTGTCGGCTGGTACGACGAGCCGAAGAAGTCGCAACTGTGGCTGTCGCGCGATTTCCTGAAGGAATATGTCGGCTGGCAGGCGATCAAGTTCGCCTATGTGGACGAAGCCTTCGAATACGCCAAGGCGAGGCTCGAAGCCGAAAACGGCTGAAGCATGTCGCGCAAAAGTGCGCAGCGGTTTTGCAATCCGAAGATCGCGTGAAAAAAAACGCTCAGAGCGCGATGGCGGAAGCCGGGCTCTTGACCTCGGACGGCGCGTCGCACAGCTCGCGGCGATACTCGTGCGCGGCGCAGACGGCAGCACGGATATGCTCGAAGGAGTCGAGGTGGCGCAGCAATGAAATCAGAATTGTTGACATCGGTCGTTACTTCTTGAAATGCGAAAAGGCAGGCGAACCGCCTGCCGGATCATCATTCCGGAATTTTCAATATTCCTGGAAATCCGCGAAGATCATCACCGGACGTGAAGTACGGCCGTTGATGCCGGTACCGCGGGCGATCATCTGTTCGTTTGTGGCAAAGCCGAAACGGCTGTAGCCCTGTGTGGTGCGAACCTGATCGCTTGCTTGGCGCAGGGTTTCAAACCCGCAATGTATAGGACGAAAACGCTTGCTCATGGCCTTGGTTCCTGTTCATTCCTCCCAAGACACGCCTTCTATATTGCAGTGCAGCATTGATTCTTCAATGCACCCTTGCAGGATGCAGCCATGCGTATATTGCATGGACATATTCATAATATTTTCAAACTTGGCTAATTTGTAAGCAGAGACAGCTCTTTAAGTCTAGCCTTGAAGGCCAGTAGATCGCTCCAGGCCAGCCGCTTGTTTACCGGCGCGGTTAACAGGTCCTGCGGATGCAGGCTGGCGATGGCCGGAATGACCTGATCTGCGACAGCGATCTCCTTCCACCGGCCGCGAAGCCCGTGGATCGTGTCAGTTTCGCCAAAGAAGAATCGTGCCGTATAGTTGCCGAGCAGCAAAATGGCGCGCGGTTCGGCAAGCGCGATCTGCCGCTCGATGAAGGGACGGCAGATCTCCGTCTCGGCCGCCGACGGCATGCGGCTGCCGGGCGGACGCCAGGGAATGATCTGCGTCAGGAGAATGGCTGACCGCTCAAGCCCGATCGAGGCCAGCATCCGGTCCAGCAACTGGCCCTGCCGGCCGGCAAAGGCCGCTCCCTCGCGCTCGTCATCGGCGCCAGGCGCCGGGCCGATCACCATGATGCCGCTTGCCGGATCGCCGCTTGCGAAAATGGTCGAGCGTGCGCTGTTCTTCAGATTGCAGCCATTGAAGGCTTCGAGCGCCGTCTTGAGTTCTGCAAGCGAGCGGGCGCTCTCGGCCGCGAACCGCGCCTGCTGCACCGCTTCACCGTCGGGAATTGCCGGCTGTGGCCGCGAAGCCTGAGCTGACGCGGCCGCGTGTTGCTGCGGCGCGGGCGGGGCAGGGCGGGAGGCCGCCTGCCTCTCAGGTGGTGCCTGTCTATCCTGCTGCGGTTGCGCGGCCGGTGCCGCCGAACGGCGCGCAGCCTTCATCGCCTCGAACTCGGCGAAACGGTCGACCGGCTCTTCCTCCAGCAGCCAGTCCACACCCGCCTCCGCATGAAAATGCAGAAGCGCGGCAAGTTCGGCCGGACTCAGGTCGTTGGCGGAGATCATGAACAGACTTTAGCGGAGCGAAAACGGCAATGAAAGGGCGGGCAGGTCTGCCGGCGCCCTTTCAGCCGCTATTGCACAGTCCACTGATTGATATCGTCGCGTTCGCCGATCAGTGCGAGACCATGCGCGATCGACAGCAGTTCGCCACCGGTCTCGATCTTGTCCCGGTCGAAGCGTTCGGTGAAGATGCGCCGCACGGCCGGCACGAAGGATGTGCCGCCGGTCAGGAACACTTTGTCGATGCCGGATACATCCGTATCGGTCTTTTCCAGTACCTCGTCGAGCGCCCCTTCGATGCGGGCAAGGTCGTCGACGATCCAGCTTTCGAAATCGCTGCGCTTGATCATGCGGTGGCCGCCGCGCCCGAGCGGGGCGAAATCGAAGGGTGCTTCCTCCGCGGAGGAAAGCGCCATCTTCGTTGCCGAGACCGCCTGATAGAGCGGATAGCCTTCGTCATGATCGATGAGATCGACAAAGGTTTCCAGCTTCTCCGGTTCCAGGGCCGTACGCACCAGCTTTTTCAGATCCTCGAATTCCCGCGATGTCTTGAAGATTGACAGCTGGTTCCAGCGGCTGAAGCTCGCATAGTAGTTTGACGGCACCTCAAGGATCTTGTCGAAGCTCTTGAAATGGCTGCCCTTGCCGATCAGTGGCGCGACGATGTTGTCGATCATGCGCGCGTCGAAATGGTCGCCGGCGACGCCGACACCGGAATGGCCGATCGGCGTTGCCGTCAGTTTGCCGGCCCTGGTCTCGAAGCGGATCAGCGAATAGTCCGTCGTACCGCCGCCAAAGTCGGCAACGAGCACGGTCGCATCGGACTTCAGGTTTTGCGCGAAGTAGAAGGCGGCCGCAACAGGCTCGTAGACATAGTGAATTTCCGGAAAGCCGAAGCGCGTCAGCGCCTCGTTGTAGCGCTGCACCGCCAGCACCGGGTCCGGACTGGCGCCCGCAAAATGCACCGGGCGGCCGGCGATGATGCGGCCGGTATCTTCGGGCCAGTTCTCGCCTGCGTAATGGCGCAGACGCCGGATGAAGATTTCCATCAGGTCTTCGAAGCTCTGCCGCTTGCCGAAGATGATCGTGCCCTGGAAGAGGGCGCTCGCCGCAAAGGTCTTGATCGACTGCAGGAAACGACAGTCGCCGGGATTGTCGATGAACTGCTGGATCGCCGCGTGCCCGGCCTCGACCTTCAGCGCCGAGGCACCGAGCTGCGGATCCTTCATGAAGGAGAGCGCGGTGCGCATGCTGTCGGCCGTGCCGGCGCTGCTGGTAAGCGATATGGAATGCGTGTCTGCGCCGCCATCTGCCAGCGCCAGAACAGTATTGGTCGTGCCGAAGTCAAGCCCGAGCGCCCGTGCCATGGCCGTGCTCCCTATCAAATATGTCGAAAATCTATGAGCCGGGGCAGATACCCCGAAATGCGAAAGGGCGCTTTGCTGCGCCCTCGAAGGTGTTTTGAGAGGCGCGTGATCGCACAGGAGAGGTCGGAAAGCAACCCGCCTTAGCATCGGCCCGAAAATCGGAATCGATTTTCGGAAAGCCTGATGCGCAAATCTAGAGAGTTAGAGCGCTGTGCGGATGCACGGCGCTCTGATCAGTTTCCGAGCTGCACCTGCGTCTCCTCGGCCATTCTGCCGATCCACTTGCGGAACATCTCCATGGCAGGCGTGACGGAGCGGGATTTGAGCCGCATCAGCCAGTAGCTGCCCTTGGAAATCCAGATCGGGAAGGGCTGCTCCAGCTCGCCCGCCGCAAGCTGGCGGGAAAACATCAAGGGCGGCGCCAGCGCCACACCCGCACCCTGCAGCGCCGCCTCGATCATCAGCACGGAGGAATCGAAGACCATGCCCCGGATCGGCGGCGGTGTGACACCCGCCGTCTCGAACCAGCTTGGCCATTCGTCGGCGCGATAGGAGCGCAGCAGTGTCTGATGGGCGACATCTTCAGGGGAGGAAAGCTGGCGCGCGATCGCGGGAATGCAGAGCACCGAAAGCGGCGCCTCGAACAGTGCCTCCGCCTCGATATCGTGCCAGGCGCCATTGCCGAACTTGATCGTATAGTCGAGCCCTTCGGCGGCAATATCGACGCGATTGTTGTTGGTCGAAAGCCTGAGATCGATGAAGGGATATTGCTCGCGGAAATCGGCAAGCCGGGGCAGGAGCCAGCCGACGGCGAGCGTGCCGACGGCGCCGAGCTTCAGCACCTCGCGCACATGGCCACCCTCGAAACGCTCCAGCATATCGGCCATGCGGTCGAAGGAATCCTGCAGGGCAGGCAGCAGCGCAAGCCCTTCCTCCGTGATCATCAGCCCGCGCGGCAGGCGGCGGAACAGGCTCACCCCGAGGCGCTGTTCCAGAAGCTTCACCTGATGGCTGACGGCCGCCTGCGTGACGCAGAGTTCGATCGCCGCCCGGGTAAAGGAAAGATGCCGCGCCGCCGCCTCGAAGGCACGCAGCGAGTTCAGCGGCAAATATGGTCGAACCATGGCAATGGCCTAATCTGATTTATGCCTAACCGGAAATATCATCGTTTGATCGAGCCTTCCAGGTCGGCCTAGAAAGCCGAGGTCGAACCATATGGAGAACGAAAGTGGCTTTCGAAAGACTTCTTCTTCTGGCATTTTCCATAAGTATTACAGCAATTTCCATGGGTGCATCGCCGGCCGATGCCGCCGATCCGATCCGCTGCACCGTCATCATCGATGAGAAGACCGGCGAGACGATTTACCGTCAGGGCAATTGCGACCAGGGCTTCTATCCGCAGTCGACCTTCAAACTGCCTTTGGCCATGATGGGCTATGATTCCGGCATTTTGGTCGACGAGCACAATCCGCTCTGGCCATATGATCCGAAGCTCAACCGATCCCCACGCGAGCAGAAGGATACCGATCCGACCATTTGGGAGCGGGATTCCATCGTCTGGTTCTCACAGGCGCTGACCCGCAAGCTCGGCAAGCGCGCGTTTGCCGATTACGTCAGGCGTTTCGGCTACGGCAATCAGGATGTTACGGGCGGGCCTGGCAATACGGATGGACTGACCGAATCCTGGCTGATGTCCTCGCTGAAGATCTCGGCCGAAGATCAGGTGCGCTTCCTGCGCCGCTTCCGGACCGGCATCCTGCCGATTTCGGAACGTGCGCGGCAGATGACGGAGGCGATCGTGCCGCATTTCCAGGCGGCTGGCGGCTGGGATATTCAGAGCAAAACCGGCGCCGGCTGGTTGCGCAATGCGGCCGGCAAGACCAATTACGAACGGCCGCTCGGCTGGTTTGTCGGCTGGGCGACCAAGGGCGACAGGCGGCTCATCTTCGCAAGGCTCTATATCGCCAATCACCGCTACAGCGACAATCCGATCAGCTTCGAGACGCGGGATACGCTGGTCGCGGATTTCCCCAAGCTGGTCGAAGGCCGCTGATGCGAAAGGGCGCCGGAAGGCGCCCTTTCTGTCTCTCTATTCCGCGGCCATCGCTCGCGTTTCCGCTGCCACATGCTCTTCCTTCTTCTCGCGGCTGAGCATGCGGTGGAGGAAATTCCCGAAGCGGTCCATCTCGACGAAGATGACAGGCGTGATGAACAGCGTCAGCATCTGCGAGACGATGAGGCCACCGACGACGGCGATGCCGAGCGGCTGGCGCAGTTCCGAGCTCGCACCTGTGCCGAGCGCGATCGGCAGGGCGCCGAGCAGGGCGCAGAAGGTCGTCATCATGATCGGACGGAAGCGTCGCACGCATGCTTCGTGGATCGCCGCTGTCGCCTTCTCGCCCGTCGTGCGCATGGTTTCCACCGCGACGTCGATCATCATGATCGCGTTCTTTTTGACGATACCGATCAGCATCAGGAGGCCGATGAGGGCGATGATCGACAGGTCGAAGCCCATGATCTTAAGCGCGAGCAGTGCCCCGAAGGCCGCCGCCGGCAGGCCGGAGAGGATGGTCAGCGGGTGGATGAAGCTTTCATAGAGCACGCCGAGCACGACATAGATGGTCAGAACAGCCGCCAGGATCAGATAGGGCGTATTGCCCTGCGACTGCTGGAAGATCTCTGCCGTACCGCCATAGGACGTGAAGACGTCTGCCGGCATGTCGAGGTCCTTCTTGATCTGCTCGATCCTGGCCGTCGCGTCGCTGAGCGATACGCCTTCCGGCAGGTTGAAGGACACGGTGGTCGAGACGAGCTGACCCGTCTGGTTGATGGTGACAGGTCCGACCGTGCGCTCGACATGCGCAAAGTTCGACAGCGGCACCAGGCTGCCATTGGAAGAAGCGACCCGGATTTCCGATAGCTTCTGGTCGTCCCAGGGCTTGCTCGTGTCATATTCGACGATGACGTCGTAGCTGTCGCCGGTCGACTGGATTTCCGCAGCCGCAAAGCCGCTGAAGGATTCCTGCAGCGTCGTGCGCAGCGTGTCGTTGTCGATCCCGTAGGCGGCTGCCCGCTCGGTATCGATGACGATATTGGCTTGCAGGGCGTTGTTCTGCGCATCCGAGGTCACGTCCGTGAACAGGCGGTCGGCGCGCATCGCCTGCTGGACCTTTCCTGCCCACAAGTTGGTCTGGTCGGCGTTCAGTGCCTGTATGACCAGCTGATATTGGCTGGCCGTCTGGCGGCCACCGAAGCGCAGGCTCTGGTTCGGCGTCACGAAGGCCTGCAGGCCAGGGATCTTGTTGATCGCCGTGCGCAGCTCGCGCAGCGTCTGGTCAAGCGGTGCGCGCTGATCCTTGTCCTTCAGTTCGACGAACATCGAGCCGTTGTTCTGTGGCTTGTTGGGATTGCCGCCGATCGTCGACATCACATGGTTGACGGCCGGGTTCGCCTTGACGATCGCGGCGGCCTGCTGCTGCAGGGCCTCCATCGCCGAATAG